>CAZKIR010000080.1:0-12183 GCA_964552835.1 uncultured Bacteroidales bacterium | reverse complement strand
AATTGATAAAAATTCTTGCAGTAACTTAAACTATCTTTATTTCACACCCCAGGCTACGCCTAATTATTTTCATTGTTGATTTCATGATAAAAATTTTTTGGAGAATTGTTTAAATCCTTTTCTTATTGATTAACAATAAGTATACCGTGATTGTTTACCAGTTGCTTGTAGGCATCTTCCAGGGGCTGTTCGGGTTTGATAATGTTATATTTTCCCCAGAAGGTTGGATCCGTACTTTTGATTTTGTCTATTAAAATCTCTTTTTCGTGAATTGTTTCGGAATAGGCGTATTCCACCGCGGGCGTGTTGTAACGATTAGTAATAATAAATTCCGAGATTGTCGTGAAATAGGATCTTTTGTTGATCCGTTTGTTATTCACTTTAACTTTCAATTCAAGCCTCGCGTTGTTTAAATGGTATTTCCCGTTAATTTCTTGGTAACAAACGGAATACAAGGTATGGTAGGGTATTACTTGTTTCCCTAATGGCCTTTTACGGATAAGGTGTTCTGCAGCATGTTCAATACCCTTGGGACTAATCTGAAAATCGGCACGAAGGATGGCGTAATTGTTTTGATCAATGTAAATACGGCCCTTATAGAAAGGTTTTTTTACCCAATCTTTTTGATCAAAACGGATGATAAATATTTTTCGGTTATCCAGGTTTGTAACTTTTTCAAATTTGTAATTGTAATGATTAATGTAATTCAAGTTCACGAAACTAGGCCGGTATTTCACGATATCCAGTTTAAAGGTATTGTTGATCCCGCCCATTACTTTCACTTCATAATCATTGATGGCTTGCTGGTTCTCAACCTTACGGGCCCTGATAATTTTTATCTTATCTTTTATGTATTCTAATTTGTAGGTTGTTTTATAGATGCTAAGGACAGTTTCGCTTATCGCCGTATAATGCCCGTCAATCTTGTTGCTCTCGCGATAAAAGCCCGTGCACATATAGGGTTCTATGGTGTAGTTTTTATCAATATTTTTTAGCGCGGTACGCACTATTTTTTCTGCATCGTAAGGGATAACTTTAATCGCGTTCAATTGGAAGCTTTGAGGGTTTATTTTAATGATATTATAATTATTGGCGGCCAGCTCCCGGATAGATACCTCTCGTTCTTGATAGCCCATGAAACTTACGGTTAACTTACCGTTATCGTCGTACGGAATATTTAAAGTAAATTCACCTTCCTGGTTGGTAATGGTGCCGGTGTATTTATTTTCAGCAAAAACATGGGCAAACGGAACAGGGTTCTCGTTGTCCTGATCGATGATTTTGCCCTGGAGAAGCAACATGTCAATATCTTTTTGCTTTATTATCGGTTCATGGCCGGGCATCTCTTTTTTCTGAATAATGATGTGGTCGTGAAAGGTTTCCAGGGTATAAACATTTTTAGATAAAATTCTTTCCAAGAG
This sequence comes from uncultured Bacteroidales bacterium, assembly GCA_964552835.1. Classification (GTDB taxonomy): domain Bacteria; phylum Bacteroidota; class Bacteroidia; order Bacteroidales; family CAYFUP01; genus CAZKIR01. The sequence continues at coordinate 10,762 of CAZKIR010000080.1, read as the reverse complement.
GTACCCTATCGTGTATTCCCCTTCCGGGATAGTATAGGTAATATGATCAGGTATGATATTTGAATTGTAGGAAAAATATACGCCCGTTGCCTTGCCTAATTCATTAAGCATATCGGATATAGGCTCTTCAGAAAACCCAATATAGATTTTTTTTTCTAAAACTTTTTCCGTGCCATTAGCTAAAACCGGGATGAATAGAAAGCCAACGAACAAGAATAAAAAAAAACAATATTTAAATCTATTTATCATACTGGATTATTTATTCAGGCTAATCCTTCCTTGATCTTTCTCTACCTTTAGGTCAAACGTCTTTTCGATTACGCGAAGAATCAGTTCCAGTTCTTGCCCTTGAAAACTAGCCGTGAGCTTTAGTTGTTTTACTTCTTCGTTTTGAATATCAATATCTACTAAGTAAACGCTTTCTAATAAATTACTTACTTCTGAAAGCGGGGTATTGTTAAAGGTAAAATCCTTCGTTTGCCAAGCAAGAAAATTATTTTGTTCATATTTTTCTACTTTAATTTTTTCTTGGCTTCCATTATAGCTAGCCTTGTAACCAGGGGCTAGTTCAACTTGTTGTTTCGATAATTTCAATATCGCGTTCTCGCTTATCGCTACCTTGCCGGATTTTACGGCAACCCTCGCGCTTTCATCTTTTTTATACGCTTTTACATTGAATGATGTTCCCAGTACCTTAACATTAATGTTGTCTGTAACGATAATAAATGGCTTGTCATTGTTCTCGGTTACATCAAAAAATGCTTCACCCGAAAGGTACAATTTTCTTTTGTTTTTTGCAAAACCCGATCGGTATACTATCCGTGAATGGCCGTTTAAATCTATGTTCGACCCGTCTGGCAGGTTGATGCCCGTGATGATCTCGTCTTGGCTTTCAACTGTTTTCCAATCGCCTACCAGTTGGTTAGGGTACTGGTGGCCCATGTAAAGGCCCAACATGCCTAAGCCAAGGGCAAGAACAACAGTAGCGGCGATCTTGATAAACGAACGGTAATACAATTTAATTTTCCCGGCTTGCTTGGCTGGTGCACCATTTTTCAGCCGGCTGTGAACTTTGTTCAAGGCTTGTTCCGTGTCGTAATGTTCCAATTCCTTTACTTTCCCGCTTGCTTCCCAAATACCTGTAGCTTCTTCAAGAATATGCCGGTTACCTGTCGATTTTGATTGCCAGGTCACCAGGCTTTCCTTTTCTCCAGGCAAAGCATTATCACTCAGGTTTTTTGCGATAAGATCCCAATATGTTGCATCGTGGTTTTTCATCATTTATTTATTAGCTCTATAATTAATAACGATTATAATGACCTCTTCCCCTATCAGGCCCCGGGTTTTTTTCAACCTTTTTTGCTTTGTTTTCACTATTCTGGAGAAAGATTTTATGAACTTGTCATTTCTTCGTGTTCAATTTTTCTCGTAATTGTTTTAATGCAATGCCCATCTGGTTTTCAACAGTTTTTGGCGAGATATTCAGCGTTTCAGCGATCTCGTTATATTTTAACCCGAGCAAACGGCTCATCTTGAAAATTTTTTTTCGTTGCCCTGGTAGTTCATTAATCGCATCTTTAATTTTTCTTACCCGTTCAACTTGCCTTTCGTTGTCCTCGTCTTCGATAATAACTCCCCCGGGGCTTTGCTGATTTTCTTTCAGGTAACTATCGCGTACTTGTTGCTTGCGTATTTCGTCAATGCAACGGTTTTTCACGGCGGAATATAAATAAGGTTTGATCCCTGATTCTACATGAAACACGTTTTTATTTTCCCACAAGCGGATAAACAGATCTTGTACAATGCCTTCGGCTATATCTTGCCGATAAAGGATTTTTTCAGCGTAAAAGCATAAGGCATTATAATACTTGTGAAACAAGGCATCAAAAGATTTCTTGTCACCGTTCTTGATGTTATTTATGATTACACGATCTTCTTCTAGTGTCATAAAAAAAATCTCATCATTCGCGTAATTTGTTTACCGGGCTAAAGGTATAATAAAATTAATTATTATTTATCCAGGAAGAAGTTGTTTCCTTGAATATACTATGTATACTTGCATTCGTGTTTAGAAATCACGGGAAAGGAAAGAAATGTTGCAATATCAACTAACACGCGCAAGGCATTTATCCAGTTTTATTTTAGAAAATAAGTACCGCCGTAAAAAGGTTTCCCGTTGGGCAAAGCAAAACAATTCAAGAACCATCCAATAATTGCACTGCTTCCATGTACAGGTGATCAAGATCGGGCCGCTCTTCCCGGTCCACTTTAATGCATATGAAATGCTCGTTCATGCGTCGCGCTACATCTTTATCCATGAAAGATTCTTCTTCCATCACGTGGCACCGGTGGCAAGCGGAATATCCGATGCTCACGATAAGCAATTTTATATAATTAGAATACAAACCTGCCGATAAGATGTTTAATACCTTGATGAAATTTTTTTTTATACGATTACAGGAGTAGGCCCTCCGGTTTAGTATTTCTCGTAAGTATATTTGTACAAGGCCTTGTATTTGTATAGGCTGTAATAACTATTTACTTCGGTAAGGTTATTCGACTTGTCGTAATCGTATGATTTTTTTGAATAATCATCAGGGATACCGTCATACCATAACTCCCTTACCAGGTTATCCGTCTCGTCATAAGAATAATCATTGTTCACGAAACGTTTGCCATCTGGTGTTTCTTTTTCAACTTTGCTCAAGTTACCACGCTTGTCATAAAAATAATATAAAGTAAAAGATAATTTCCCGGCATAATATTCTTGCTCTGTTAGCAGGCGGCCCTTCGAACCGTAAACGTAAACATTCCGTTTAAGGGGCTCACCACTTTCGTTTAATTTTGTTTTTTCAAGTAAATTGCCCACCGGGTCGTACTTGTTAATAATTGTATTTGCCAGGTTTTTACCGCCTTTATATATCTTGATAGTTTCTGTGTTTCGCTCGTAGTTGTATTCCCATTTTTCTTCTACCTGGCCTACTTCATCATATTTGATAATTTCTTTTAATTTCCCCGTGTTGCCAATGTAGTTATACTCAATTTTAAAATTGGATATCCCGTCAAAACCTTCTTCTTTTATTTTTCTTCCCTGCTCGTCGTAAAATATATTTTGCTTGTATTTTAGCTTGTCTTCTTCTTCGTTGTAGTTCGTGTATTCAATTTTGTTCCCGTTTTTATCATACTTGTAGTTTAACCGGGTGGCTATTTCACCGGAAGGTTTATAGTTAATTTCTTCCACGATATTTCCTTGGCGATCATAAATGCGTTTCACGATTTTCGTGCCTTGATCTGAACCTGGGCGATATTTCCATTTAGTTTGGGTTTTGATGTGGTTCTTCCTCATTTTGGATTCGTCTTTTTCCACGTCAAAAATTTGCCCTGAAACTTGTATGGTTAAAAACCAAAAAGCAAGAAATATAATTTTAATGAAAGAATATTTCATTATAGCAAGAAATTTTATCATTTAGGATTAACTTAAGATATTCAATGCTAACAATTTTACTACTATACGTAAAAATAAAGTAAAGTTACAAAAATAAATGAATTATCCATTAAAGATAAAAAAATCTGTTGAAAAAAAACAAATATAAGCTGGGATTGTTTAAAATTGCTCGTACAGTAGATGGCTGGATAATTCTCTTTTCTTACAGGTTCAGCAAATATAGGAGAGGGATAAGGGCTTTATTTTTTTAATTGGTTGGCATGACTTCTCAAGCGCATCTCCTCGCTAGAAGGATACCTGAATTAACTGGTTTGGGCAGCAAGCGCCACCTGCTATCTTACATCTATGTCTAAGGGTTGCTTTTCTCGAATCAATTTCAGGTTAAACTGGTAATCGGTCATTTGCCCATCGGTGTTTACCGAATTTTTAATAGATTTCCTGTAATCCCTTACCCCCTGGGTCAATAGAAAGTGCATTTTTTTGAAGTCGTCTTGTATTTTTTCTTTTTCCGTTTTCATTGGGAGAAGATTTAATTTGGATCAAATATAAAATACAATTGTAAATTGAATGTTACTGGAGCGTGAAGATTATACTAATAATTTACCTTTTATCAATGGATTGATTTATAAGCCATTGTTATTGTTTTTATATTTTCACGGGGGTTTCAAAATCGTCTATTTTATAATATTGTATTAAAATTTAACACGATATTATAAAGCAAAAGTTTGATTATTCTATATATTTGCCAGCATCATTTTAAATTAACATTAGACACATGAGACTTACTGTAACCGATTTATTGATCATTCTGGGGTATCTTGTTTCTACCGCGGCCATTGGCATAATACTAAGAAAACAAGCCCAGAAAAGTAAATCAAATTACTTGTTGGGAGGAAATAAACTGCCCTGGTATTTGTTGGGTTTGTCAAATGCCTCGGGCATGTTCGACATCTCGGGTACCATGTGGTTGGTTACCTTAATGTTCGTTTATGGCTTCAAGAGCGTTTGGATACCATGGTTATGGCCCGTGTTTAACCAGATTTTCATGGCCGTGTACGTGTCAAAATGGTTGCGCCGGTCGAACGCTACTACCGGGGCCGAATGGATACGGACCCGTTTCGGTTATGGAAGGGGGTCAAAAATGTCCCATTCCATCGTGATCATTTTTGCCTTGTTAAGTTGCCTGGGTTTCTTGGCATACGGGTTTATTGGATTGGGAAAGTTCATTGAAATATTTATCCCGTGGGAGTTTGTTTCGCAATTCGTTCCTTTTGACGTGCCGGCAAAATACGTGCCCCACGTGTACGGTATCGCCTTTACCTTCTTCGCGGTTTTCTATGCCGTGCTCGGCGGGATGTCCGGTATCGTGTGGGCAGATTTGCTACAGTATATCATCATGACTTTCTCTTCTATCCTTATAGGCTTCATTGCCATTAAGGCCATGGCCACACACGTGTTAAATGTACCCGAAGGTTGGTTTAACCCGTTTTTCGGGTGGACCCTGGATATTGATTGGTCCGGGATCATCACCGAGGTAAACGAGAAAATTGCCAGCGACGGCTATAGCTTGTTTGCCATCTTTTTTATGTTAATGATATTGAAAGGGATATTTGCATCGGATGCCGGGCCACCGCCTAACTACGATATGCAAAAAATCCTGGCTACCAAATCACCTAAAGAAGCTTCCAAGATGAGCGGTTTTGTTTCAGTGGTGCTTATGCCGGTAAGGTATTTAATGATTGCCGGTTTCGCGGTCTTGGGTATCTTGTTTTATGATAAGCTTGACCTCACGGTCGCCGGCCAGCTGGATTTCGAGCAAATATTACCATCGGCCATTTTCGAGTTTGTTCCCGTGGGTTTCATGGGCTTGTTGCTGGCCGGTTTATTGGCCGCGTTCATGTCTACCTTCGCGGGAACTTTAAATGCCGCTCAGGCCTATATCGTTAACGATTTGTACCTGCGGTACATCAAACCGGAAGCTTCTAACAAAGAAATAAAAGTAACCAATTATACCACGGGTGTTCTAGTGGTGGTTATTAGTATTGTCATGGGTTTTTTTACCAAGGACGTGAACAGTATCTTGCAATGGATCGTTTCCGCGTTGCTGGGAAGTTACGTGGCATCTAATTCCCTTCGTTGGCACTGGTGGCGTTTTAATGGCCACGGGTATTTTTGGGGCATGGTGGCCGGTTTGATCCCTGCCATGATATTCCCGGTAATATTTAATAAAACGCTCGACTTGTACTACTTCCCATTGTTGTTTGGTATTTCCATACTGGGCTGTATCATCGGCACCCTGGCTTATCCCCCTACCGAAGAGGAAACCTTGAAGAAATTTTACAAGAGTGTCCGCCCCTGGGGATTTTGGAAACCTATTCATGATAAGGTAAAAGCAGAAGACCCGGCCTGGAAAACAGATGCCAATTTAAAGCGGGATGCCTTTAATATCGTAATAGGTATTATCGTGCAAACCCTGCTGGTGCTGTTGCCCATGTACCTGGTCACCTTGCAAACCATGCCAATGATCATTTGCGCTGTAGGTGTTTTCATCCTGGGTTTTATCCTGAAAAGGACCTGGTGGGATACCTTGACCGACTAATCATAAACCTCAAAAAATAGAAAAAGCCTGCTGAAAATCAGCAGGCTTTTTTCGTGAGAATTGTATTTAATTTGAAATATTTTAATACCATTCGCAAATGGTTTTTTTTATGCCCTGTTTAATGCTTTGTATTCCTTATTTGATAAGTCCTTTAATATATTCATTTGTATTTCAGCGCAATACTTTTTGCCGCCATCCTAAAAGGGCGAAGGCAAGAAAAAATAACATGTGAATAGCAGTTCGCCCAAGAAAACCTATATTTTTTTCGCGATTTCTTTCAAGTATCCGGCAAATGGCTTGGCAAATTCTTTTCTTTTCAGGGCAAATTCCACGGTGGTTTTTAAAAAATCCAGTTTGTTGCCTATATCATAGCGTTTTCCCTCTATGGTATAAGCAATAGCTTGTTCATGTTTCAGGAGCAGCCGTAAGGCATCGGTCAGTTGTATCTCGTTACCCTTGCCCCTCTTGGTTTTTTCCAAGGCCGGGAATATTTCCGGGGTCAAAATGTACCGGCCGGCGATGGCCAGGTTCGTGGGGGCTTCTTCGCGGCTGGGTTTCTCGATCATTTTTTCTAGCTGGTGCATCCGATCGCTTAGTTTTTGCCCGCCTACAATCCCGTAACGGTGCACTTTTTCCCAGGGTACTTCTTCCACGGCCAGCACGGTTTGGCGGTATTGTTCATAGGCATCAATAAGCTGTTGGGTAACGGGTATCACGCTGTCTATCACGGTGTCGCCCAACAACACGGCAAAAGGTTCGCTGCCACAATGGTGCTTGGCATGGTTTATCGCATCGCCCAAGCCGTTTAATTCCTTTTGCCTCACGTAATGTATGTTGGCCATGTTCTCGATATGCTTTAGCTGGTTGTAAAGGTTCTCGTCTTCTTTTTCAAGAATTCGGGATTCCAGCTCGTGGTTCCGGTCAAAGTGGTCTTCAATGGATCGTTTCCCCTTTCCCGATATAATCAAAATATCTTCGATACCTGAATCCACGCACTCTTGTACTACATATTGGATAACGGGCGTATCGATAATGGGCAACATTTCTTTTGGCTGGGCCTTGGTGGCCGGTAAAAACCGCGTGCCAAAACCGGCGGCAGGGATAACAGCTTTCTTGATCATGGTTTAAATAATATAGGGTTTTATAACTCTGGCATTTATTTTTCGCAAGTTGATCATCAGTTTTTGCAGCATTTCATCATCCTCGTACATCCCGATAATGGCACCCCCCGAGCCCGAGAATTTAGCGGATGCACCGCAATCCCTGGCCACCTTTACCATTTCGTGGTTGCTTGCCGAGATGTTCATGATCCGGGCACGTAAATCAAAATTTTTGTTTATTAACCGGTGCAAAGCTTGGTTATCCTTTTCGAGGATGGCTTTTTTGCCCTTTTCGGCCAGTTCGGCAATCTCGTGCAGGGTATCCACCACCAGGCTTTCGCCGCTCTCGTAGCGTTCCTTGATATTATTGAGCACGTTTCCTGAAACTTTGCCGAGTTCCACCTTGTAGGCCAGGTATAATTTAGGCAGGGAACCCATGGGCAGTGGCTCGTATATCCCGTGCTGGTGCTTTAAAAAATAGTCCTTGTCAAAATTCATGTACACGCAGCCCTCGTATACCTGGATAACCCGGTCTTGCAAACCAGCGCTGATGCCAAGTTCTTGTGTTTCGGCAGCCAGCACGAGGCTGGGGATAATCTTTTTTGGTATGTCCACCTTGTAAAAGCGCATCAAGGCTTTCATGGTGGCCGATACGATGGCACTGGACCCGGCCAGGCCCACCTGCCTGGGGATGGACGTTTGGTAACGGATGGTAAAGTTTTTGTTGGAAACCTTTAAATTGTTTTCTTCGCAATATTCGCCAAATTTTTTGATAGCCGCTTTAATCAACCGTACCCCGCCATAATATCCCGTGAGCTTGACCGATTCGATAAGATGGTACATGTTCCGGAACCGGTTGCTGTCTACTTCTTGTTCTTCGATAACCAGCTCAGGCGACTCGTAAAGGGATACATTGGCCCCGAAATTCCGGGCAATGATCGAGATGGTTTTACCAAAATACCCGTCGGAGGGGTTTCCAAGTAGCCCGGCGCGGGCAAATGAGCGGGATTCGATAATCATACCTTTTATGCTTTACGCGAAAGTAGCAAATTTTATTTTATTTCGCCTGTTTATCCTTCCCCGCCTGTATATGGGTAAATCCTGCCCGGAACAATACCGGGCAGGATGAATATACGATAGATAATTTGAAAAAAATGCGTTAGCTGGACAATACCCCACGAAAAAAATTAAAACCAACCAAACTTGAAGCTCATGAACCCTCCCGGGCTACTAAAATCCTTGTTGCTCAACCCGTGGATGTTTTCCGTGTCGACCCCGGTAACTTAACGGTAATTAACACCAACGCCCAGCCTGAAAAACCGGGTGATGTTCATTTCTAGCTCCAAGGTCGGGTTGATGACGTAGACCGGGTCGCTACGGTAATCCTCAAAATTGTCACCAAATTTATCGTTCAAATTAAGCCCGCCCCATCCCATTTGCACGTGAAAAGTGGGATGGATAGCTTTTTCGCCCATGAAAATATAACCTAGCCATAACCCGCCATAACTGAAATCGAGTTCGTTATATTTTGAATCGTTTATGGGAATGGACTGGATCATGCCGGCACCAAACCCCCCGAAAAAGAACTTCCGGTTTAGCACGGCACCCCCGCCCCCGCCCATGAAAGGGGTATAATGATCCTTCACGGGGCAAATAATAATAGCCGGTCCCCCGAACCCGCTCACGTGAATATCTTCAAAATCAAACAGGGTTTGATAATTATCATCTTCTTGTTCATTTTGCCCGAAACAGGTCAAAGCAATCATGGTTATTGTAAAAATGGCAATTGACTTTTTCATTTTTATTTATCTTTTAAGGTTCATTTACCAAAAATGACAAGAAAAAAGGTAAATGGCTGCACGTCCTGGACTTTTTTTTTGAAATTTTTATTGACCAAGGATTTTGGTCATAGGCATCGTGCCGGAATACTTGCCGCCAGATGAAAAAAAAATGAACCTTTTTCATGGGCTATATCAATCCTAACCAAAACTTACAATAGCCTATCAAACTTAACCCTATTTTCTTCCCGTTCGATACGCGCACCCGTTTTTCCAACAAGATATCCGGGGGCAATCTTTTAATTGTTATTAACAAGGCCTTAAAATACAAATAGGAAAGATAAACCCCCAACCGGGCACCCCTTGGCAATTTTTTTATCCCTTCAAATCCATGTTGGAAATCTTTCAAGCTGTCTTCTTCTATTTTTTGCTTGTTTTCGCGGGTAAAATCGTCCCATTCAATACCCGGGAAGTATATCCTGCCAAGCTGGTGGTAATCGGCCCTGATATCGCGTAAAAAATTAATTTTTTGGTACGCGGCCCCCAGGCTGATCGCGTAAGGGGAAAGTTTATCATATAGCACCGGATCGTTGCTTGTAAATACCCGTAAACACATCAGCCCGATTACCTCGGCCGAGCCATGTATATATTTCTTGTATTCTTCCGGGCTAAAGGATTTTTTTTGCAAGTCCATTTCCATGCTGTAAAAAAAGGCATCAATAAGGCCCTTTTCAATATTAAAGCTGTTTGCCACGTGTTGGAAGGCATGTAAAACCGGGTTTAAGCTTATTTTTTTCTCGATGGCCTGGTAGGTATTTTTCTTGAACTTTTCCAATAGTTTTTCCTTGTCCTGCCCATGAAACGTGTCCACTATTTCATCAGCAAAACGGACAAAGCCATAAATAGCATAGATAGGGGCATGGAATTCATGAGCAAAAAACCGGATGCCCAGCGAGAAGGAGGTGCTATATTGCCTGGTGATTAGCTTGCTGCAAGCCAGGCAGGCTTCGAGGTATTGCTTATCCATCCCGTGATATTTTTTTAATGATTTGATCTGCTGCCAATTTTCCCGAGATAAGACAGGGGGGCACGCCTGGGCCGGGTACGGTCAATTGGCCGGTGTATACCATGTTTTTTAATTTTTTATTTGTTAACCGGGGTTTTAAAATGGCCGTTTGGAACAAGGTGTTGGCCAGGCCATAGGCATTTCCCTTGTAGGCGTTAAAAGTGGAAATAAAATCACGGTGCGAGAAAATATGCTTTACTTCCACGTGGTCGCGAATAGTATCGCCCGTGATTTTTTCTAAACGTTTAATGACCACGTTAAAATAACGTTCCCTGATTTCATCGCTGTCTTTAAGCCCCGGGGCCACCGGGATTAATACCACCAGGTTTTCTTTCCCTGGCGGGGCCACCGACGGGTCTGTTACCGAGCTGCAAGATACATATAAGGCCGGGTGTTGGGGCCATCTTGGGTACTTGTAAATATCATCGGCATGCTTATCAAAATCAACGTCAAAAAACAAGTTATGGTGTTCCAGGTTTTTTACTTTCTTTGAAAGGCCAATGTAAAACATAAGGGCACCCGGGGCAAATGTTTTTTTTGCCCAATACTCCCCGGGATAATTGGCCACTGACTTGTCAAGAAGCCGGGTATCGGTGTGGTGGTAATCCGCGCTACTAACCAAGTAATCCAACGTGAATTCTTGGCCGTTCATTTTTACTTTTCTTGCCTTCCCGGATTCAGTAATAATTTTATCCACGGGCTGGTTATAATAGATTTTTACACCGAGTGACGTGGCCAGTTTTACCATGCCCTTGATGACCTCGTGCATCCCCC
>CAZKIR010000079.1:0-12195 GCA_964552835.1 uncultured Bacteroidales bacterium | reverse complement strand
GATAACATCAACTTGTTCCGCCTACGGCACGCGTTTATCAAATTGCAATGGGAAAACACTGAATTAATTACCGGACAATACTGGAACCCGCTATTTGTCACGGGTTGTTTCCCGGGCACCATTTCTTTCAATACCGGGGTGCCCCTGCAATCCTTTGCACGCAACCCGCAAATACGGTTAACACAATCCATGGGCAATTTAAGCGTGGTAGTGGCAGCCCTGGCCCAGCGCGATTACGCGTCAAGGGGCCCAAACCCGGCCGATACCAACTATATAGAAACCGCCCACAGCTCTCAATTCTTGCGCAACGCCGCGATGCCCGACATGCACCTGCAATTACATTACGGGATCAAAGACGAGGCCATGGGCACGAGTTTCCTTGCCGGGATAGGCGGGGAATATAAAACGATCGTGCCGCGCTTATCATCTACCCTGAACGGGAAGACCTACAAGGTAGACGAAAGCCTGAGCAGCATGGCCGGGATCGCTTTTGCCAAGCTAGGCCTTAAGCCGCTAACGTTAAAAATACAAGGACGTTATGGAGAGAATATTGCCGACGTGTTGTCCATCAGCGGGTTTGCTGTTAAACAGGAAAAAAACGATGTTACGGGTGAACGTTCTTACACGCCCCTGACCAACATCACCTTATGGGGCGAAGCGCACACTAACGGAGACAAATTTCAAGTGGGCGTGTTTGGCGGGTATTTGAAAAACCTGGGCACGAAAGAAGCCATGTCGAGCGCTGGGAATACCGTATACGGGCTAGGCACGGACATCGAATCATTGATACGTGTATCGCCCAGGCTATTGTTTATCTCTGGCAAATACAAAGTGGGGTGCGAACTGGAATACACCTCGGCGGCCTACGGGAGCAACCATGACGTGAATTATGTGCCTGATAATACCAAGACGGTGGCCAACACGAGGGTCCTTGTCAGCGCGATTTATTCGTTTTAAAGATAAACGAGCAATCAATGCTATCGTAAAGACCTAGTGTATCTTTCTGTCTTTGCGGTAAAAAGGCCCCTGCCACGAAGGCACTATGTTTACACGAAGATTTTATGGCCCAAAAAAGATGAAAAATCTTGGTGATTACCTGCAACCTTCGTGACTTGGTAGCTAAAAAATTATTAATTCATTCATATCGAGTGCGAAACATTAGTTAATTAATACCAAGGAACTATGAATACATTTTTTCGCGTAAGTAGAAATATTAAACGCTTGGGTTGAAATTAGCACTTTTGTCTGATATACATGAGGACCTGGAAAGCCTGGAAACAGCCCTTCGCACTATCGAGCGGCACGGGTGTGATGAAGTGGCCTGCCTCGGGGACATATCGGGTTACGGGGCGCCCCATTATTCTTATGCCTATGGCCGGGATGCGCACCAATGCCTGTCACTGGTAAAGGCAAACTGCAAGTACGCCGTGCTGGGCAACCACGACCTGCACGCGGGAAAAATTATCCCCAGCCATGGTAGTATTTTTGATTTCCCGGATAATTGGTACCTGCTGGATTACCCTGCCCGTAAACAACTGGTAAAAAACAAAATCTGGCTTCACGAGGAAAACGACCTGGACCCCTCGTACACGGCCGCTGATATTGATTATCTAAAAAGCTTGCCCGAGTACCTGGTCATCAACACGGGCGACCATACAATTATGCTTTCCCATTACATTTATCCAAACCTATCGGGCTTAAGCAAGTTTTTCTTCACCTATGCCGACGAGTTCAGGCAACATTTTTCCTTCATGAAAAAACATGGCTGCACGATAAGTTTTACCGGGCATTCGCACGCCAAGGGCATATTCCTGGCCACGCCGAAAAGGACCCGGAAATTCCGGCAGGTGCTAAACATGAAAAAATTCCCGGCTTGCATCGGCATATTGCCCGTGACCCGTACCATGAAAAAAAACGGCTTTTGTATTTTTGACAGCGAGAAGGGCACGGTAAAGATCGTCCGGTTAAATCAAAATAGACAAGCATAAAATAGCATCAAAATTCACACTTCACGTGAAGATAATTTGTATTTTTGGAATATGGAAAACAAAACCGCCAGAAGATTTTTTGTAAGCATTGTAATCCCGGCTATCCTGGCTATCGGGCTGTTCGTGCTGTCGCTTTTCGCGGTGATCCTGCCCGCTTTCGAGCAAAGCATCATGGAAAAGAAAAAAGAAATGATCAGCGAACTTACCCGGGCAGCCTGGAGCCTGGTTGAAGAATATCACCACGAACACCAGAAAGGCAACCTATCCCTTGAAGAAGCACGAGCAATGGCCGCCTCGCGTGTAAAAGAGATACGCTACGGGGAAGAAAACAAGGACTATTTCTGGATCATCGACCAAGGGCCTACCATGATCATGCACCCCTACCGGGGAGAACTCGTGAACCAGGACCTCAGCAACTATACCGACCCCAACGGCAAGAAACTTTTCGTGGAAGCTACCCAAACCGTTTCCCGGGAAGGGGAAGGTTTTATTCACTACATGTGGCAATGGAAAGATGATTCTACCCGGATCGTGCCAAAACTTTCTTTTGTAAAAGGGTTTGAACCATGGAACTGGATCATTGGCACGGGTATTTACCTGGAAGATGTAAAAGCCGAGATCAGCAGCCTGACCAACCGGATATTAAGGGTGGCGTTGATCATCACGGGCTTTGTCACGATAATCCTGCTATTTATTATACGGCAAAGCCTGGCCATAGAAGGCAAACGGACAGAAGCCGAGCAAAAACTCCGGCTCTCCAGGCAAAAATACAAGTCGCTGGTAGAAGCTTCTACCGAGGGCACCCTGATGTTGCTAAACGGGAAAGTAATTTTTACCAACATGAAATTTGGCGAGCTAAGTGGGTATGAAACCCATCAACTCGCGGGCAAAGATTTTATTGAACTGTTTGACATGCCATGGGAAAACCTGATTACTTCCTTTACCGACCCCGAGAAATCCGTTTCCATGGAAACACGGGTAAAATGCAACGATGGTGGGAAAAAAGACGTGATCGTGTCAGTTTCCAAGATAAAATACGGGAGCGATAATAGTTATATCGTGGTTGTCAAGGAAGTGTCACAACGCCAAAAAATCGAGAAAAACACGGAACAACTGGCCGGGGAATTGCAGGATTCTTTGTTGCTGATGAACCAGCCCATCAGGAAATTTGCCCGTGAAATAATTTCATGCCCCATGAACACATCGATACAGGAAGCCATATCGCTCATGTCGCGCAAGAAAAGGGACGTCCTTTTTATACACCAGGATGAAAAAATAATCGGCGTGCTTACCAACAACGATATCATTAAACGGGTGTTGGCCACGGGCCTGGATACAGGGGCTGGCATTATGGAAGCCATGTCGGCGCCAGTGGTTTCCATACCTGAAAGTGCCCTGTTATACGAGGCCCTTCTATTAATTAAAAACAAGAACATATCGCATTTGGCCATAAGAAATAACGCCGGGGCGGTTGACAAAGTATTAGGGCACGTGGACATCGCACGCATGCAATTGAACACGGTAAGTTACATGATAAAAGAGATAGGGATGGCCGAGAACATAGACGGGCTAGTGTCTATCCACGACCGCTTGCCCGTGCTGGTAAATGCCCTGATAGAGAGCGGGGACAAAACCCAAAACATTACCCGGGTCATTTCCTCTGTTTCGGACGCGATAAGTAGACGGGTGATCGAACTGGGCATTGAAAAATTGGGCAATCCCCCGTGCGAATTTGTTTTTATGGTAATGGGCAGTGAAGGGAGGATGGAACAAACCCTGGCCACGGACCAGGACAATGCCATTATCCTGGCAGACCTTGATGAAAAAGCATTGGCCCGTGCCAAAGAATATTTTACCCGCTTGGGCGAATTTATCAGTTATAACCTGAACAAGATAGGCTATGCCTTCTGCGGTGGCGATATCATGGTGCAAAACCCCAGGTGGGTGCAGCCCCTCTCGAGATGGAAGGAATATTTTACCGGGTGGATAAACGAAAGCGACCCGAAAAGCGTGATGGAGGCCACTATATTTTTTGATTTTCGGCCCGTGTACGGGAAAGAAAGCCTTTGCCAGGAGTTGCGTGCGCATGTAAACCAGGCCAGTACGAACAAGGCCGTGTTTTTTTACCACCTGGCACAATCTATCTTAAAATACAAGCCCCCCGTGGGCCTTTTCGGGAACATCGTGGGAAGCCAATCATCCGGTGACGGCCTGGAACTGAACATCAAAAAATCCCTTATGCCCGTGACCGGGTTTATCCGGCTGTATGCCTTACAAAGCCAACTAGATGAAACCAATTCGCTGAATCGGCTAAACCAGTTGTACAACTTACAAATAATCAAAAAATCCCTTTACGACGAGTTACTCTTATCATACAACCACCTGATGCATCTCCGCCTCCGGTTCCAGGCCCGAGGCATCATGCAAAATGAAGAGCCTGGCAACATGGTAAACATTGATGAACTGACCCATATAGAGATAGCCACCTTGAAAAAGATATTTGGAGAAATTGGAAACCTGCAAACCAAGGTAAATTTTGACTATAAAGGCGGGGGATTGTAAAAAAATGAATGGAAAAACCGAATGATAGCACGTGCATTGAAGAAAAAAAAGGCCGTGAAACAAATTGCAAAAATCCTATTAATAGCCCTTCTATTATCCATTGACAGGCCCGTTTTGTACTCGCAATATTATATTCATGGCCAGGAACCCGGGCACCTCAAGTGGCAAAAAATTGAAACCCCTTATTTTCAGGTTATATTCCCGGAAGGAAAGGGAGCACTTGGCAAAAGGGTAGCGGGTTTACTTGATCAGGCTTACATGGATGTTAGCTGGTCGTTACAGCACGAACCCAAGAAAGTGTCTATCTTACTCCACGTGCATTCCTCTACTTCATTGGCCTTCGTGGGCTGGGCCCCTTCCCGGTCGGAATGGTTCACTACCCCTCACCAATCCTTGAGCAGCATGGGTTGGCTGGAAACTTTGGCATTGCACGAGACCCGGCACATCGTTCAAATGAGCAAGATAGAAAGTGAAATGCCCCGGGCACTCCGCCTTCTGTTTGGCGAGCAAGCAGGCATTTCCATCATGGGCTTGTACCTGCCATTTTGGTTTATCGAGGGGGATGCCGTGTGCGTGGAAACCGGGCTTAGCCCAGCCGGGAGCGGCCGTACCCCTGAATTTTTCATGGGGCCTAGGGCAGAAATAGTTTGTGATGGCCCCTATTCATACAACAAGGCCTACCTGGGATCATACAAGGATTACATCCCGAGCTATTACCAGATGGGCTACTTGATGACAGGGGGCACCCGGTACTTGTACAACAAGCTAGCATGGGACAGCGTGGTGGCCCATGTAGCCAATAAGCCTTTTTCGATGGTAGCCTTCGAGCAAGGGATAAAGAAAAGCACCGGCCTGGGGCAAAAAGAACTATACAACAAGGTATACAAGCATTTTCAAGAAACCTGGAAGCAACAAGACGAACAATTGGCCCTTTCACCCTTTCAAAAAATATCCCCCGGTAAAACCATCTTTACCCATTACGTGGAAGGGGCCAAAATGGAAAACGGGACTTACCTTGCCCTCAAACAATCCTTGAAAGAAATAGAGCAATTGGTAAGCTTTTCGCCGGGAGGCAAAGAAAAACGGGTGCTCTGCATCGGCCCCGGCCATGGACAAATATTTTCAGCCAAAGATTCCCTGGTGGCCTGGATCAAGAAAATACCACATCCCAGGTGGGTATTTCAGGATTATTCAAAAATTTGCTTGTACAACCTGAATTCAGGAAAGCAAAAAACATTCAAGCAAAAAGGCAAGTTTTATGCCCCGGCCTTGTCACCGGACAACAAGAAAATTGCTTACGTGGAGGTAGATGGATTCTACAAAACGCGTTTAAAAATCATGGATGTCCAAACCGGCAAGCTTAGCTGGCAATACACCATGCCAGCATACCAAACCCTGATTACCCCATCCTGGGCCAGCGACGGGCAAAGCATCTATTACACCGTGCTGCATGATCAAGAAAAAGGAATCGTGAACATTGACCTGGCTTCATGGGAAATAGACACCCTGCTCCCTTTTAGCACCAACGAGATAAAATACCCCCTTGAACATGGCGATTGGATATACTACCTGGCAGGCTACACGGGAATAAACAACCTGTTCGCGGTAAATAAACACACCGGCCACGTGTACCAGAAAACCTCCTCGAGGTTTGGCGTGGGGAGCCCCTCCATCAAGGGCAACGAGATGATATATAGTGATTATAACAAGGACGGCTATCGTTTGGTAAGGATCCCCTTGGATTCATTGTGGCACGTGCCTTTTGATATCAACTCGCTACCATCGCCTTACCCGGTAGCCGAAAAACTTTCACGGCAAGAAGGGGGGCAGGTTTCTTTCCATAACCTGCAGGAAAAATCCTATAAAATCGAGAAATATTCCAAGTTCAAGAACCTGATAAACGTACATAGCTAGGGGCCTTTTATAATTGACCAGGAAGCAGGCATGGCATACCCAGGCCTGGCCGTGATGAGCCAAAATATCCTCAGCACTGCCACGATAATGGCCGGGTACAAGTACGACGTGCAAAATGACAATGGCGCGACTTTTTTCAATGTCAACTTCATGGGATGGTACCCCGTGCTGGAAACCAACATCGAGTACGGTAACAAGTCCTTTCACGATTACCAGGTAGAAATAACGGGCCATAACGCCGGGCAACTGGCCGCCGAAAACCCGGTTTATAAAAAATACAATTGGCAGCAACTGGACATGGATGCCAGGCTAACATTGCCGCTGGACTTAAGCCGCGGGAAATATGCCCGTGAATTGAAGCATGGCCTGGCCCTGGGCATGGGCAACCGCTTTGCCATGGATACCTTGGCCTATCTTACCCGGGGACTGTTTCAAACCGTCCAGGCCGGGCTGTATTTTAATCAAGAACTGGTGAAAAGCCGCCAGGATTTAATCCCTGATCTTGGCTTTGGTTTTGATGTTTCGTACGCGAGAAGGCAAAAGGGATTGAAAACCATTGGTTCTTCGTTCTCGGCCGAGCATTGGCTATACCTACCCGGTTTCATAAAAAACCACGGCATTAAACTATACCAAGGCTACCAGCAAAACCGGGAAGATGTTTACCTGTTTGAGAACAAGGTAAAAATGGCCCGGGGGTACAAGATGTTTTTTAATCAACAAATTTACACGCTGGGCGCTGATTATGTTATGCCCTTGTTTTACCCCGAGTTTAGCCTGGGCCGCTTTTTGTATTGCCAACGAATCAATGCCGGGGTTTTTTATGATCGTTCTTATATCCATGAACTTGATACCCCTGGCACACAAGGAAATTTTGATTATTTCTTGCACTCTGCAGGCCTGGAACTTACCTCGGACCTGAACCTCTTCCGTTTTTTCATGCCCTTGAAAATAGGGGTTGGAGTGAATTACCTTTTCAATAAAACCTTTGATCTTGACTTTATCATGGGTGCCCGTTTTTCGGTATATTGACATAAAATCCTGGCTTACCCGGCTTTCATGACAGATTTTCTAACGAGTCTCCTGAATTTTTTGCCAAAGCAAATCGCAAATCTTCCCAAGCCACAAGTTACAAACTTGCGGCAGGGAAAGGACAAAAAGTGGTAAAAATCCTGGTAAAACCAGAGTATTTTTTTTTCGTAGCCTGGACTACACGGGGCCACAAATTTTCATGGATTAGCCGTAAAATTATATTATTGTTAATCACCCCAAAACAGAACTATGTATAAGCTAGCCCAAAAAGTAAAAAAAACCACCCGGCCTTTTTGCAAAATTAGCCAAGGGAGAAAAAGGATGGCCGGGTGGTATTAACTTGGTTAAGTTAAAAACTTATCCCGCCCCTTACGCCGGCCAATGGCAACACGCCCGTGTACCCGGGGCTGATTAAATTACCATCAAACTTCTCGTGGTCCGGGTAGCCAAACATACTTACCCGCAAGCCCATGCCAGCGTACAAGTCCATGTATAACCGATCGTAAAGTTCGAACTGGATGCCCATGATAAAGTTAGGCCCAAACTTGAATATATTTTGGTTTATTTTTATATTTTTTATTCTTTGATATTCAAGCCCGTCTTCCATGTATGTAGTCCATTTTTCACCGGGATAATTCAGGTAATGGTTCTGAAAAGTTAAGCCATACGCGAAATATGCCCCAGTAGGGGTATTCTGTTTCGAAAACACCTGTTTCAAGTATAGATCAAGGCCATACCCGATGAGTTCCTCAAAATCATGAAGGTTTGAATTTTGTGCCCAGTAAACCTGGGGCGCTATTACTAACCACCGGTTGCCGCCTTTTAGTTTTTTGTCCCAATCCACGCGTACGCCATGGCTAAAAAGGTATTGCGGCACCTGGAAGATAACGTTTTCCGACTGATCCCCTTCCTGGGCTTTCATGCCCGTACCTGTTATCATGCAAATGCATAAAAAGATGAATGTTTTTTTCATAAGTTTTTTTTATTCTGTTGCTATTTCCAATTTACTTAAGTAATACAAGCTATCGGGCGTGTGCCGGTACTGGTAAAACCCCCCATCGCCCACTACCAGGAGCAGGTTTTCTAACACGATACAATCCTGGGCATGAATGTGGTGGTGCTTTAACAATTTTATGTCTTCCACCTTGCTCACGTCATATACTTTTATCCCATCATCACACAAGTATAGCTTCTTTCCCTGGATTCCCAGTCCCCGGGGGCTGGTCATGTCATAACTTATTACATGATAAGGGTTCCTGGGGTCTTCGATGTTCACTATTTGTAATTCATTGGTAGTACGCCCGCAACGGCTGTCTTCCGAGTGCAGGGTAACATACGCGTATTTATCATCCGTTACTACCGGGTCGCAGCTAAATATATGCTGGTATCGGGATAACAGTTCCGGTCGTTCCGGCTCTTCAATAGAATAAATGTACATCCCGAACTGGGAACCCAGGAACAGCATGTCTCCCCTTGGGTGAATGGTTTCGATACCAAACCCCACGCTTTCTGAATTTACCTGCACGGGCTTATCAAGCTGGCTGATATCAAAAACATTAAGGGAATTATGGTCTACCGTGTAAAGGTAATCGCCCGCCACGGTAAAACGGGCCAAAGAACCACCTTGACCGGTTTCCGATGAACCCATTTCTTTGCTAAAATCATTGTTTCCACTATCCTCCTCACAAAAGGGCAACACGAGCAAGCATAGTGCGATTGCCAAGTAAGCCAGGCCGTTCATTTTTATTTTTTCTATTTTCATGATGTTTATGGTTTTTCCCATTCAACAATAACAGTATTTTCCGGACGGTTTTTTGCCTGGTATTCCCAAGGAATGTTGTTCCGGTCAGGTGGGATAAATTCAGGAAAAACATTCCTTGTCCGGCTGGTCACTTTTACGCCCGACAAATCATCGTTTAACTGCAGGGAAATAAGGTCTACCGCGTTATCAGCATACAACACGCCTCGCCGCATGGCCATGTCGATGCAGCCCGGGATGCGGATAAACGCGATGTTTACCGGGTCCAGGCTATCGGAATTATCGATCACGTGGATACCCTTGTATTTTTCGCCAATCAGCACGTAATCGTCTTTGAAATATATCTTGCCTGGGTTTTTCAATTCCCTTGGGCCTTGCAGTTCGACAGCTTTTTCCATGTCGGCCCGCTTCATGATAAGGGGGGTGTAGCTGTCTTGACCCTGGTAACTAAACCCGAAGGCAATAAAAATACTGGCAAATAGAAAAATCTGTTTCATGAGGTATTGTTTTTTTGTTATACATTTTCACATTAAAGCGGTATCGGATATTATAGAAAATACCTGTCAATCAAATATAGGATACATGAGAACCCGAAAGGTTGCGTACTTGAGTATTTTTTAGCATGGATCATGTTTATACTATCATGCAATGGCGTACCTTCCTTCCTGAATTTGCTTATATTTGCAGCTCGCTAAAAAAAGCCTAAAGTTAAATGAACATGGCAACAAAGCAAGAAAAAAATTTTATTGGATTTCCCCCGGTGCCCACGGAAACCTGGGAAGAAAAAATCCAACAAGACCTGAAAGGGGCGGATTACGAGAAAAAACTTATATGGAAAACCGGCGAAGGCTTTCCAGTGAGGCCTTATTACCGGGAGGAGGATTTACAAAACATTTCCTTCCTTTCAGCCCGTCCTGGCGAGTTCCCTTACGTCAGGGGCAAGCAGGCAAAAGGTAATGATTGGAAAATCCGTCAGGACATTCCTGTTAAAGATATACAAAAAGCGAATGAAAAAGCCCTTAACATGTTGATGAAGGGGGTTAATTCCCTTGGGTTCGTGTTGGATCAGGGGAAAGAATACAATAAAGGCGATTTAAACACTTTGCTAAAAGACATTTGCCTGGACGCCATCGAGACGAATTTCTTGTTTGGGGAACATTCTACCGGGGTATGGATGAATTTTATCGAATACCTGAACGAAACAGGGCGCCAACCAGCGGACATCGAGGGCTCTTTGGATTATGATCCCCTGGGGTACCTGATATTAAGCGGGAACTTTTACCAGGATGACCGGCAAAAATCTTTCCAACAAGCTAAAAAGCTCTTGGAAGCATCCAGTAACATGCCTGGTTTTCAGGTAATAACGGTTCATGGCAGCCATTTTCATAACGCGGGTTCGTCCATCGTGCAAGAACTGGCCTTTTCAATGGCCCAGGCCAATGAATATTTGTCAAGTTTAACAGAAGATGGTTTTTCAATAGAAGAACTGGCCACGAAAATCCGTTTTCAACTGGCCACGGGCACTAACTTTTTCATGGAGATTGCCAAGATACGGGCAGCCCGTTTGCTTTGGGCACAATTGCTGAAAGCTTATCAACTTGAAGAAGAAAATATAACCCCGGCCATCATTCACGGGGTCAGTTCTTTTTGGAACAAGAGCCTTTACAATGCCAATGCCAACATGCTTCGCACCACCACCGAGGCCATGGCCGCTGCCATCGGCGGGGCCGGTTCTTTCACGGTAATCCCCTATAACGAGGTATACGAGGAGGCCAATGCCTTTACCGAACGCTTGGCACGCAACCAGCAAATCATTTTGAAAGAAGAAGCTTACATGGACAAGGTGGCCGATCCCTCCGGTGGTTCTTATTATATTGAAAACCTTACCAACAACATCGCCCAACAAGCCTGGGGACTTTTCCTCAAGGTGCAAGGCCAGGGTGGTTTTACCGCGGCATTTAGTCATGGTTTTATCGCGGGATCTGTTGCCGAATCCGCCGCCAACAAAGACCAGGCTATTGCCAGGCGCAAAACTGTTTTCGTGGGCACCAACCAGTACCCGAATACCGAAGAAAAACTTCCTTACAAAGAAACAAGAAATCCTTATACTGCCATCCGCCCCAGCGAGGCCCCGTTAGGAAATCCTTTGAAACCTTACCGTGGCGTCAAGGCTTTCGAAGAATTGCGGCAAAAAACTGATAATTATGCCCTGGAAAACAAGCGGCCTATCGTGTTCCTGCTTACCCACGGCAAGGTGAACACACGACGGGCAAGGGCACAGTTTTCTGCCAATCTTTTCGCTTGCGCGGGATTCGATATTATCGACAACAATGGCTTCGATACCATTGAACATGGCGTAGAAAAAGCCCTGGAAAAGCAAGCTGATATCGTGGTATTATGCAGCTCCGACGACATGTACCCAGCGATTGCCCCAAAGGCCCATGACCTCCTGGCAAACAAAGCCATTATCGTGGTGGCAGGCTACCCGAAAGATTCCGCGGAAAGCCTTAAAGAAAATGGGATTAAACACTTTGTACACATGGGCTCCAATGCCTTGGAAACCCTGGTTTCTTTCCAGGAAATGCTTGGAATGGCCTAAATTTTTGTAACCGTAAAAAATTCGATATGAACCCAGATTTCAACAAAATACAATTTAATCCCGCTACTGCAAGCATGCCTGACAAGGAGTGGGAAAAACTGAACAAGGTAGAAAAAGACTGGTTGACAAACGAACAAATCCCAGTGAAAAAGGCATATACCCGCCAGGATCTGGAAAACTTAGAACACCTGGGCTATGCTGCTGGTATCCCCCCGTACTTACGGGGGCCATATTCCACCATGTATGCCATGCGTCCATGGACAGTCCGCCAGTACGCGGGTTTTTCCACCGCCGAGGAATCCAATGCTTTTTATCGCCGCAACCTGGCAGCCGGCCAAAAAGGC
>CAZKIR010000078.1:7453-12223 GCA_964552835.1 uncultured Bacteroidales bacterium | reverse complement strand
GTAATGTGTTTGCATTAAAAGCAGAAAGCATGAAGGCAACACAACCAATACCAAAGAAAAAGCCTTGTCAGCAGGTAAACGCTTGTTGATTTGTATCATGGCAATTGCCGGTAGGGTAAGGATTGCAGCCAGAATAATTGCTCCAATAGCTGGTTGAATAAAGAACCGGGTCAGCCATTCTCCTGCAAACTCAAGCAAACCGCCGGGTTTTATGAAATACTCGTGAAGGCATTCCCTTGTAAAGATTAAAAGGGATTGCTTTTCCTGAAAGAAGAGGATATAATCTCCAAACCAGTAAAAATACCCAAATGTAAGGACAAAAAAGAAAGCAAGTAAATAAGGGATCATACTGTTCCTGCTTCTTTTACTATCTCGAGCCATATATTGCTTGTTTAATAGATTTTTTATTCATGAATTTTCCATTCCATTTCAGTTGCTCCCTCCTTTTCTTTTTCCTTAAGCCATTTTGGAAGGGTATCCAGTGGATTTCCCGGGTTTGCCCGCAGAGCCTGTCCTTTTGCTGCATCCGCGAAATCCCGGGGATTTACCTGTATTTTGCCTGTAACAAACTCGGGAATGTTATAAGTTTTTAACATCCTGTCATAATGAGTTGGGTCTTCCTGAGGCAAAACAAAAGGTTTTCCAACATGATCAGGCCCGCCAAAATAGGCAAAATAAGGCCTGGCACTCCTGCCATCTCTTCTTTTGCTACTAAAAACCAGCCATTTACCATTAGAAGACCAGTTGTGATAACTTTCGGTTTCCTTACTATTGATATTCATTTTTTTGCAATTCCTGCTTTCCAAATGGAGTAGGTATAAATCGGCTTCTTTATGCCAAATAGGAAAAGTTCCGTAATCATGTAGCGTAAAGACCACATATTGTCCGTCAGGAGAAAGCTTGGGAAATGAAACACTTTGTTTTATTGCCGAGGCATCAAATATCACCTCGGTTTTGCCAAATGTCCCTGAATCAGGATGAAAAGATTTTCTTGCCAGATCATAATGGATGTGTTTAAGATTTTCTACAGAGAATT
The DNA here is from genome assembly GCA_964552835.1 of uncultured Bacteroidales bacterium. Lineage (GTDB taxonomy): Bacteria > Bacteroidota > Bacteroidia > Bacteroidales > CAYFUP01 > CAZKIR01. The sequence continues at coordinate 11,187 of CAZKIR010000078.1, read as the reverse complement.
CTTTTTCAACATGTTTTGTCCGGCAAAAGTACAGATATTTCCCATCTGGCGACCAGGATGGAAAAGTTTGCATATACTCTGTGGTATCCTTTTCCCAGACGGTAAACATTTCATTTTTTTTCGTATCATATAGTGTTAATTTGGAATTCAGATCATAAACCTCGATGCTTTTACGGGGATGGGCATAAAAACTTTGCGTTACATTGTTGGATGAAAATGCCACGTACCTTCCATTCGGTTGCCAGGCAGGATAGGTAGCGCCTCCCGGCATATATTTTGTCTTTAATGCCGTTTTTGTCACCTTGTTGCAATTGACAAAATAGGTACCACTTTTTGATCCCCTGATATGGACCAAAAATTTGTTGGGGTTATTTTTGTTGAAAGAGTGGCAATTAGTACAGCTATTATCGAGTAATCGATTATCAACCAATGATTTTTCTTCGAAGCCCTCAAGGGATCTTTGTATGACTTTCATCCTGTCCCATTTTACATATCCAGGGTAAAGCAATCGATAACTCAGGTAGGGATCAATCGGGTCTTTGGCAACATGCATATAAATGGGATTGAATTGCTTCAGGACCTTCTCATCCCTTTTTAAGGAGAAAACCTGGATTTTTATCTTCTGTCCTTTAGAACTATTAAGTACTTTTCTCCATGAACCTTCCGGAAAACAGACAACCCCATCTGAAGATGTGGAGGATACCCGCGTATCATTCGCTGGAGAGGAAAGCTCAACCTTAAAAAAGTCTCCCGCCTCCTGTATGGTAAAATTCATTGGCGCGATATTGGGAGGTATGGTTACCCCGGCATAATCAGGATCAATGGCGGGCTTATTATCCAGTTTTTTAACATTTTCATAGCCATTTGTAGTACAACCAGCAATAAAAATTATAAAAATGACTACAAATAGGCGACCAGGTTTTATTCTAATGCTTTTTAGTTTATTACAATTTATCAGGCTATTTCGCATAATCCGTTCATATCTTTCGAAATATCAAAATTACAATTTTATTTTAAGAATAATCATGTTTAATAATATTCGTAATTAAATACCTCATAAGCCAAGGGTACTCCCATTCACCTCATCGCGCGCGGGTGAAATCCTTATCGCCTGCCCACCTGATGTTATACCAAAAGCTGAATTCCCTTGGGAACCTTCATAAATAAGTAAAGTCAAGTCCTATCGGAGACCTAATAGATTTCAGCAGATGGTTTGCCTTCGCGGCTTTTAGTTCATTGGGAGATGCCTGCCTAACTAATTAGGCAGGCATCTTTCTTAATTAAAAATCATTCAGCTGGCCACCACTTCAATGAAGTGCGATAGGCCAAGTGTAAAAAGGTATCCTTCATGAAGGAAAATTGCAGCTTTCGGGGACCATTCCACTAAAACCATTACCGTTTTACCTCCAGCAACAGGCTTTTCACCCCTTTTTCTGTCCGGATGACGCAAATATACATACCGCTGGTTATGTTCTTGTTCAACATGACGGGATGTTGGAAACCATCCTGTATCTCGCGTGACATCAACACCTTACCTGTCATATCGAGTATGGACAAATGTACCTCTTTTATCCCGCTTAGTTGTTGTCCCTTCAGGTACAGGGTGTTCTGAACAGGGTTTGGATATATTGTAAACGGTACATTGGTAAAATTATGAATATTGGTACCTTCTTCCGGTGTAGCATTAACTTCTTCGGAATAAGACGATTCGTTGCTGGAATCGTCCACGGCAGTTATTACGTAATAATACGTAGTCCCGTTATCCACCGTGCTATCAGTATGTTCCGGGCTTGACAATAACGAATTGTTGAGCATGGTGTACCCGCTCCCGGATGTCGTGGAACGGTAAACCTTGTAACCCGCCAGGTCACCTTCAACATTGTCATCCCAGCTCAGGCTTACCGAACCATCGCCGCCTGTAGCTGATAAGTTGGTTGGCGCGGAAGGTGGCGTTTTATCACCTGTAATATCTTCTTCCGTAGGGGTCAATTTTAAATACGCTACACCATGGCTGTTTACCTCTTGCAAGTATGAATCTGCATATACCCCGGTTTCTTTTTTTTCCCAAATGTCATAAACTTTTACATTGGACTGTATATTTACTTCATCAAATGCTATGTCAAGTTCTTCTGTGTCATCAGAAGTATTGAACATGGCCAGGTAGGTGGCCGAACTGTCAGGTGCTTGCGCTGTCCAGTAATAATACCCATCACCTTTTTCAGTTGTTTATTATTGATGCTGTTTTGATTTATATCTATCACGTGTTGGTTGGTGATAAGGTCTAATGTAAACGCATCGTTTTCAGGCAGGTGCCCTCCAAACATGAGCGGTGAGCGGAAAATCGACCAGAGGCTCATCATGGTATATTGTTCGTCTTCAGTGAGCCGCGTCATTCGCGGGGTGAGATCATGTGCATATTTAGCCTCCGATGAAATGGATATCTTGCCCAGGGGCAACATATCCGCGTCGGGCCAACTGTTTGGCTCACGGTACTCATTCCAGTTGTTGCACAGCGGAAAGGTAGCTTCAATATCAGACCATTTGTCCCACACATCGCCTTTTATGCGCCACAGGTTACTGTAATCCTGGTAAACTTCCGCTTCCTCCAGATGGGCGCTGCCCGGGGACAGGCTTATGACAATATCCCTGCCAGTATTTTGTACGGCGTTATAGTACCCGATAATTTCTTTTTCCCGATATGGCCGGGTAGCGATACCATCAATTTTTAAATAGTCAACGCCCCAGGAGGCATATAACTCGATAAGGGAATTATAATATTCCTGGGCACCGGGTTTATCCATATCCACCCCGTCCATTCCCTTATACCAAGGTGTTTCAGTATCTTCATCCACAATGTCCTGTGCATAATATGAGGTTCCCTTAATGGGTAAATTTTGTCTCACGGCCGATTTTGGAATGCCCCGCATCAAGTGAATGCCAAACTTAAGCCCTTTTGAATGGATATAACCGGCCAGGGATTTAAAACTACTATCCTCGGCAGAAGAGGGGAACAGGTCGGTCCTGGGCAACATACGCCCATATTCATCCACGATTATTGAATCCTGGTACTTGGGTTTTTCCTCCCAGTTTGTCCAGGCATCCACTGTTAATCCCTTTACATACCATAAAAAGTCAACTACCACGTACTCCCAACCGTACTCTTTCAGGTGTTCGTCCATGTAATCGGCATTGGCTTTCACCTGGTCTTCATTTACCAAAAAGCCAAAACAATCGTAACTGTTCCATCCCATGGGCGGTTTTTCGGCAACGCCTCGCGCGAAAAGATGGCTTGTGAATAAAACAAAAAATAATAAGTAAGAAACTAATTTTTTCATAAAAGCAATTTTAGTGTCTAATCCGTAATAATAATCTCATTTTTCAGCCTGTATTAGTCCTGCAGCAATAAAATGGTTGATCCGGCCTTTTGAGCCGCAGTCACCTGAACAATACAGAAGCCCGGTTTTGCTATTCCCTTTAAATTGACATGCAAGCTGTTAGCACGCGCGTACCGTGAATATAGAAGTTTCCCGGACAAACTGTATACCTTCACGTGGACCTTTGATTTTTTAGAAAAACCAGAAAGATCCATTTCAACATTCGAAAGTGGCGACGGGTTTTTTACTATTGTAGATATATCCCCGGGGCCGGTGGTTTCCCCGATCGATGTCCCCTGAACAGTGACCACGCATGAATCCTGGTAGTTCCCGTCGTAACTGGTAGCGGTAACCGTGGCC
>CAZKIR010000078.1:5270-7443 GCA_964552835.1 uncultured Bacteroidales bacterium | reverse complement strand
CCGCCTGTCCCTTCGATTATGCCTTCCAGCACGTTTACAACGCTCACGACATCGGGGTTTGACGATTCGTACTTTACATGTTTCAGGTAGGCCGTGTCAGGATTGAAGCTTACATGCAAGGTATCTTGTTCAAACTGATCCAGGGAGAGTTCCGATTTGTCCAGCGAGATTCCCTTTAAAGACTTGATGTAATAAAGCCTGGGGTTGGCATAGGTGATTAAATCATTCCAGGGACAGTCGGAAACAAAAACATCGTGGTCATCAAAAGGTTCATATTGATACCCATGGGGATAGGCGGATATTTTCATCATGTTTTTCCCGCTCAGGTCAATATCTATCGTGTCCAGGGGCGATTCGTATGATTCTGACCTGGCAATATACCCGCTGTGATAGGCTTCCCCTTCATCAAGAAATACTTTGGTATAGCATGCCGGCCGGATCATGAGGATCCTCCTGTTTGGGGAATGGTCTTCATATAACTCCACGAATTGGTTATCAATATCGGTTTGGCCCGGCCAACCAGGTATGTACTGGTCAAGCGAATCGCAACCACTGTCATCGGGATTATCTTTACATCCCCTGTATTGCCTGACCCATCTGCCGGATGTATCGATCATTGCCCATTCAAAGGGAAAACGGGCGTAATCGCTTATGCCCATGATAGCCGTGAACCGTACAAACTGGCTATCCAACTGATACATTACATAACTATCTGTCATCCAGTCGGACATTATAGCTATTCCTTTATCATACTTGTTACCGTAAATTGATATGGTATTATCAGGCTTTCCCCACGGATGATCAACTCCGACGCCCACATCATGATAATTTACATGATCGGTATGAATAATAAAATCACTTAAATAGATAAAAGCCGTGTCCTGAGCTTTCGATGAAAAGGCCATGAAAGCTATACATAAAACAATAATACTGGTTAATCCTGTTTTTCTCATTTCAATATATTTAGATGAAAAAGCCTATTGAAAAATGCACGAGTTCGGGCATTTATTCAATAGGCTACAAAAATTATTTAGGTATCCCTTTGTTCCTCACAAGGCTATTAATAATCCGGGTTTTGCTTAAAGCCCTCTGTGCCAGCCTTGTCCATTTCATCCTGGGGAATCGGTACCCAATAGTGTTGATCCTTGAACCCATTCGGTAACCGGTATTTTTCTTCTTCATAATCTTTCACCACATCGGTTGAGTCTTCATTATATTTATAGGTGATCACCAGGTTGCCAATATTACTGCCGTCCAACACTTCTTTCGCGATTTTCCAACGCCTCAAATCGTGCCAACGATGGCCTTCCAGGGCCAATTCCACTTTTCGCTCGTTCCTGTAACGTTTTATCAGGTCTTCTCCTGTCTCGCTATCAGGTATGGCAGGCATGAGCGGAGAGCCATCAGGCCTTGGGCGCGTACGTTCCTTGTTGATCTGTGCCCTGGCCTCGTCGTATTTGCCCTGCATCAATAAGGCTTCAGCATAGTTCAGGATTAACTCGGTGTACCGGAAAAAGATCATGTTTTGCTGTGAGCTCATTACCTCAGCGTCAAATTGGGTAGGCGCGTTAGTGGAATCCAAAAATTTGCGCCAGTTATAGCCTGTTAGGGTAGCGTTATGCCCATTTGCCCCATACCGCGTGTCAGGGCCAGGATCTATGGAATCTATATCGGAATAATATGGGCCGTATTCCTTACCACGCCACCAGGCGCCGTCATACAAGATAGACTGGTAGAACCTGGGGTCGCGGTTTACCCAGAACGAGTCCAAGCGGTACCCTGAGGTGGGATCATCAATGTATTTGCCATCGGCTGTTTCATAGGATTCGACAAAAGTGTGACCAGGTGTAAAAGTACCCCAGCCGTTATTGCTGTTTGTTTCCAAATCCCGGTCCCAGAAGAACCGTTCTTTCCAATGGATATTAGGTGCATTGTTACTCCTGTCCCATATGATTTCATCGGTATAATCCACATTGAAAATTTGCTCGTAAGGGGCGTGAAAGGTATGGCCTTCATTCTCAACATAAGCGATGGCCGTTTCGCACACTTCTTCGGCAAATTCCCATTTTTCCATGTCCCCGTCCGGGTTGTAAAGTTCACTGGCCGCGTACAGGGCAACGCGGGCCTTAAAGGCATGCGCCATGGCCAGGGTCACCATGCCCCTGCAGCGCAA
>CAZKIR010000078.1:0-5260 GCA_964552835.1 uncultured Bacteroidales bacterium | reverse complement strand
CGCAAGAACTCATTTCCTCCCTCGGGAACGTTGTAGTTGGATGACGGCAGATTACCATTTTCCAATGTCGTGTTGATAAGCCCGAGGATATGTTCTGTAAGTTCTTCTATGCTATTTCGTTCCAGGGTTACGTTGGCGTTATTAAAACTGTAAGGTTCTTCAATAATTGGTGCAGGGCCGAAATGGCTCATGAGCATAAAATAATTATACGCCATCAGGAGCCTCACCTCGTCTTTCATCTGTAAATACCTGGTATAGTGTAGTTCATCCTGGTTTATCCAATCGGCATTATCAATCTTCTCTAAAAAGAGCAAACAAGCCCTTATATATTGATAAGAATTTCCCCATAGGTTATGGAAACAGCCCAGGTTCGAGGGGCTCATATTTCCGACTAAAACCGGGGTGCATTCCCAAAAAGCATGTTTTGGCCCGGATTCATCACATATTCCACTAAGGTGCAAAAACCCGAACAAAAGCATCCAGCCTCCATCGCCGGCACCACCATAAGATGTAGTGGTTTGATGGTATATCCAGTCAAGGTGGTTTTGGGTGCCATCCATGCTGCCATAAACGGTTTCGTCTGTTACCCTGTCAAGGGGTGTCCTGTCAAGGAATTCTTCTTCATTACACGACTGGTTCAGGGCAAGGATAGCCACCATAAAAACCAGTGCAAATATTTTATATTTCATTTTCATAATGCTAAATATTTAAATTTTCATGTTCAACTTATGCCATTAAAATGTCAAGTCTAAACCCAAGTTCACGATCCGTTGCTGTGGATAATACCTGAAATTTGATGCGCTCATTTCAGGATCGACAAAACCCAACTTGTTATATACGAAAAACAGGTTAGAGGCATTGACATATACACTAAAATTCCCTACGCCAACCCTGTTGATTAAATCCTTGGGAAAATTGTAGCGCAACTCGGCAGATTTACAGCGCAAGTACCCTGCATCTAATAAAAGGAAAGTATTTTGTGCATCGTTGGGCAGTTGCCTGAACCCGGCCCGGGGCCACTTGCCATCGCCTGTCTCGGGGTCATACCGGTCCACGATAACTTCCTCGAAATAATTTCCCCGGCCATCATAAATAAAATCTTCCATGTTCATGTACTTGTAAATGTTTTCCGCGCCCTGGAACAACATCCTGAGATGGAAGCCCTTGTAATTTAACGAGATATTAAAGCCGTACATGATCTCGGGAAATTGTGTCGGGTAGTTTTTCCGGATGCGGTCATCGCCATCAATCACCGAGTCATTGTTATAATCCAGGAACTTTATTTCACCGGGGATATTGCCGCCCAGGTAATTTGGTACACCGTTAATGGAATCTTCCCTGGTGTAAAGGCCATCAGTAAGGTAAAACAAATCGGACTCCCAGGTATTTCCCGTGTGCCGCTGGTACGGGAGTGCCGATCTGGCCTCGTTCATTTCAATGACTTTGTTCCGGCTAAAAGAATAGTTCCCGCCGATTGAATAAGATAAATCACCAAAATCATTCGAGTGCTGCATAAGCAATTCAAATCCCTTGTTTTCCATTATTCCCTGGTTTTCATCGGGCAAATTCAGGCCGGTATATTCGGGTATTGTCCTGGCACTGCTTATAAGTATATTGGTACGCCTGCTCTGGAAAGCATCTGCTTCCAGTTCAAACAGGCCATCAAGCATGCTGTATTCCAGGCCCACGTTAAAGGTTTCCGATTCTTCCCATGTAATGTTGGGATTGGCTACCACGTTCGGGAATTAAGCGCTTATTTTCTGGTTATCGTCGTAATAGGAGAAATTCCCGTGATTAATGTCAGAACGGAGCGTTAAACCATAGGTGTTCATGTATTGAAACGGTGCTATATTGTCACGGCCGAGTACGCCCCATGAAGCCTTCACTTTCAAGTTGTCAATAAAAGGGGCGCTGTTTTCTATAAAGCCTTCTTCAGACATCCGCCATGCGACCGATATCCCGGGGAAGGTACCAAACCGGCTACCAGGCGGGAAATTGGTTGAACCGTCTCTTCGTATATTAAAATCGAGCAGGTATTTAAACCTGTAGTTGTAGCTCAACCTGGCCAGGTAATTCAAACGGGCGCCTTGCCAGGCTGTCCCGCTATTTTCTTTGGCGTCATCATCAGTACTACCAAAATTTAAATAAGGTAAATCGTCAGAAATAAAATCCCGGCGGGAAGCCCCGACATACTCTCCGAACGATTCACTTTTTTCAACAGCCGCGAAAGCCTTCACGTTATGTTTTCCAAAACTGTTCTCGTAATTCAGTTTAGCCGTATAGGTCCAAAAGCGCTCGTTTCCCCGCCCCTCGCTAACTGTTATCGAGCTAATCTTGGAGTTTTGCACACGCCTGAGGGTATCGTCTGAGGCATCGTAAAGGTAACCCTGCCATGGTTTTTTAAGGCTACTGCTCACGTCAGTCTTAATGTCATAGGCAAAATACCCGTCAATAGAGAGGCCTTCAATCCATGGGTTGCCTATCTCGTATGAAAACCTGGAATTGTACCGATTGGTTTGGTCCGTGCTAATGCCCCCTTCATCGGAACCCATGCGCGCCGGGTTCCAACCATCGCTCATGCCATCGAACCACTTGTCACCAGGGTATTTTACTGGATACCAGGGATAATGGCGGTACACCAACCAGAAAATAAATTCTGACGGCCCCATCTCGGGATCTGTCCTCGTGCCAAAGGTACCGGCCAAATCGGCTTTCACGTTCATGTAATCGTTCAGCTTGATATCAATGTTCGAACGGATATTTTGCTGTTCAAAATTCATCACGCTATTGGGAAATATCCCTTTCTGATCAAGCAAACCGCCCGAGAGGTAATACTTAACATTTTCGCTACCGCCCCTGACTGATAAATTATAGCGCGTGGTGGGCGCCCAATCGTTCACCGAGGCATCCCACCAATCCGTGTTGGCCATATTTCTTTCCGGGGCAAGGTTTCTCTCCATGGAGTCAATTTGGGCCTCTGAAAAATCATAAAGCCCCTGTTCGTTGAAATGCCTGGCCAATTGGCCTGAACTGGCCAAATCAGGTTTCATGGTGGGTTGTGACAAACCATAGTTCGCGGTAAAATTAAATTTCGCTTCCTCAGTACGGCCACGCTTGGTGGTCACGATAACTACACCGTTTGCCGCGCGCGAACCATAAATGGCTGCTGAAGCGTCCTTTAATATAGAGATGTTTTCAACATCATTGGGGTCTAAGTTTGCAAATCCCCCTCGCTGGGGCACTCCATCAATAACAAACAAGGGGCTGCCCGCGTTTTCACTGTCATCCATCGTTCCAATGCCCCTTACCCTCAACTTTGTATCGTCAGCGCCCGGTTGCCCGGATTCATCAATAGCAACAAGCCCGGGCACTTTGCCAACCAAGGCCGATGACAAGTCAGGCGACGGGTTGCCTTGTATTTCTTCTGTGGCTAGCTGGGTAACGGATCCCGTGAGGGTTTTCATCGTCTGCGTGCCGTAACCTACCACGACAACTTCTTCCAATGATTTTACATCCTCGGTAAGGGTAACGTCAATCACAGTTTTATCCCCTACTTCAATTTCTTTTGTAGTATATCCAACAAATGAAAACTTCAAGGTTGCACCTTCTTCTTTAAGCGAAATGGAATAGTTTCCATCCAGGTCGGTTATCGTACCGTTGGTGGTGCCTTTTTCAACCACGCTAACCCCGATTAGGGGATCGTTTCCCTGATCGGTGACCGTACCTGTAATTGTTTGTGCCATTGCACCCAGGTGATAGCACAAAACTCCCAACAGGACTAAGGTAATTTTGTGAATTTTCTTTTTTGCTTTTTTCATGCGTATAAAATTTAATTTTCAATGGTTGTCCATAAAATTTACCATTCAATTATTCTTTATTGTTTTTTCAAGAAATAAAGAATAATTGGCTGGAAAATTTTTCATGAATTCGTTTAACATATTTTATATTATAAGGCCTAAACTCCAAAAATTCAATGGATTTAGTTTGTAATCCCAACTAAATAGTATCAATTATATTAGAATTTGAGGTTATATATATTTTTTTATCATTTTCTTTTCAATGGCTATTGGATTTCTTTTCAATCAATTAAAATTCGCGCAATGTAAAATCGTGCTGATTAATAACTTTCTACTTATTTTCAAAATTAATTTCTAATTGGATATTATAAAAAGGGGCTGACAATCCTAGAATTGTCAACCCTCTTTTAACACAAACTACTAACTAACTAACTTACTAACTATTAACAAAAACCAGAACTTACAGTTAATATAAGCATCTCGCGTATATAAAACTATTTTTTAAGGAGTTTGATCACGTTGCTGGAACTGCCCGTGTTTAACTCAACAAAATATACGCCTGCTTCCAGCCCGGAAACATCTACTTCTCCTTTCAGGCTGTTCATGGTTTCTGACAATACCATGCTACCGGTAACATTGTAAATGCTTACCTGGCCAACTACCTGGTCTGAAGCAAAACGGACACTGTTGCCAGCGGGGTTCGGGAACACCCTGGCATTGGCCGAGGCCATGGAAGAGGCTATGCTCTTCGGTTCAGGTTCTTCTATTAATTCATCGTCAATCATAGCTACCCCGGCTTCTGAAATGTTGTCCCATATACCGCCGGTAACATTGGCACCGTTATTCCAAAACGACTGGATCTCTCGGTTATCACCAACCCTGTCAATATCTCCAACCTCGAAGTCAAAACCAAATGAATTGCCAACCTCGATGGAAAGGCTGTCAGTATACCCTGCAATACCTGCTTCAATAGCTATCTCGATAAGCAAATCCGCGCCATCTTCACCAACTGTATATTCTTGAGTTAAAACAGGGGCAAACCACTCGTAAGGAGGCCATCCCCAGTAATCGTCTTGGGCAGCCTGGCTTCCCGAACGGCCGTCACCCGTGATTCCTTCACCATCATAATTGGCGCGCGCCCACCATTCTTGGCCAGTTTCCGAGTAAGATGTCTCTATCTGGTTGTAACCGTCAGCGTCCATGTAAACAGTAAGGTGATCCTGATCATATTTATTAGCCTCAGAATCGTAAGTCAGCGTGTCGTCATTCCTGTCTACCAGGAAATAAACCTTGCTGCCGTTCCATCCTGCTTTAAAACGCCAGAAAAAATCAGCAGAATCAAGCTCATCGGTTTTCTGGACAAAATACATGCCCATGTCGGTCCATTCAACGTTTTCCCATATCTCGAGCTCACCTACTTCGCCATCAACGGTCGGGGCTACTTCTAGCTGGGGGATTTTTAA
>CAZKIR010000077.1:1840-12259 GCA_964552835.1 uncultured Bacteroidales bacterium | reverse complement strand
ACGGGATAGGTCCCATTGTCAATGCCTGTTCTCAAAGGGCTATTGCCCCCAACTTCCGGATCATATCCCTTGTATTTGGTAAAAGTAAATAGATTGGAAGCATTCGCGTATACCCTCATTCGCTGGATGTTCATGGAGTTGGCCCAGTTAGAGGGGATGCTTAACCCCAGTTGCACATTTTTTATCCTTAAGAATGATGCATCTTCCAGGAACCAACTCGAGATACGGAAGTTTTTGTTTTCGTCTATCACGTTGGCGCGGGTCATGGTAGTAGATGGGTTTTCAGGTGTCCAGGCACCCATCACGTCTACTAGCTTGTTGTTGTCTTTGCCGTCGCGGTCCGTAGCGATGCCTATGTATGAATAATGTTCGTTATACACTTGTAGGTTTTGCATGCCTTGAAAGAAGATAGCCATGTCAAATATCTTGTAACTCAAGTCCACGTTAAGCCCATACACGAAATCTGGCAAAGGTTTGCCAATAATGGTACGGTCCAGGCTGCTAATAACCCCGTCTTGGTTCAAATCCTTGTATTTAATATCACCCGGTGCAGTCCGCGTTTCTTGCTGGGCATGCGTGAGGATGTAGTTCCCGTTTTCATCGGTAAGCAATTTCCCGTTATCATCTTGCTCGAAGTCGTCTTCCTGTAGGATGCGTTCTGCCACGTAACCATAGAAGCTCCCGATGGTATGGCCTTTTTCTGTATAGGTATGGGATTCAATCAAGGGATCATCTCCTGGAAGGTAAACCACTTCGTTTTTCATGGTGGTCATGTTGCCGTTGATGGAATACTTGAAATCCCCTTCCATTTTTTTATAGGTAATGTTAAACTCAAAACCTGAGTTATTGACTTGGCCAAGGTTTTCCCAGGCGCCCACGGTTGCTAGGCCTGAACCCCAATTCACGCGTTTTCCGAACATGGAAGATATCGGGATGATCGTTAACATGTCTTTTTGTACTTTCTTATAATATTCAGCGATAAATTGCAGCCTGTTGCCAAAGGCGTTTAAGTCTACACCAATATTGGTCATTTCGGCAGATTCCCATTTTATTTTCGGGTTGCCTTGAAAGCTCGTAGAGGCTAATCCTAAATACAGATCTTGATTTTTCCCAAATGTATACCGGCTGTTTTTGTATGGGTCTAGAAGGTTAGCGTACATATAAGGATCAATGTTTTCGTTACCGGTTTTTCCCCAGCCAGCCCGGAGTTTTAACATGTCTATTTCGTCCACGCTTTGTAAAAAATCTTCATTTACTTTCCACCCGAGGGAGAAGGAAGGGAAAGCTGCTGTTTTTTCTACCAGGGGGCCAAAACGGGACGATCCGTCTACTCGTATACTACCCGTGATTAGATATTTTCCAGCGAAATCGTACATGACCCGCCCGAGGTATGATTGCATTTTATGGTTTTCATTTTTTATCCCGCGAACGTTTTTGGCTTCTTTCGCGTGTTGCATGTATAGTAAATCGTTTTCCGTGTATGGAATATCTTCCCCAACGGCACCGTATTGGTCATACAAAGCATTATAGCGCTCATGTCCTGCTAAAGCAGTTAAATTGTGTTCCCCGATATCAAGGTTATAGGTGAGGGTATTGTTTATAAGGTAAACCTGGTCTTTGTCAAAATCTTGTTCCAGCCTTGAATAATTTGGGTCTCGCAAGCCCATGTTTCCAATTTTGTAATCCGGGGTAAAGCGGAACCGATCGTTTAGCTTGTAATTTGCCCCGGCTTGTAGTTTGTATTTCAAGTTTTTTATAAACTCGATTTCAGCATAAATACTCGTGTTGATATTGTAATCCGTGTACCGGTTTTGGTTCAAAGATTGTTCGGCAACGGGATTGGTCCGTTCATTGCCCCCGGTCAGTGAGTCCACCGGGCCGCCCCAACCGTGATCATAGGTATCATCATGCAAGGGCATCAAGGGCGATGAAATGGTGGCAACCCGCCATGAATTAAAATTAGCATAATGGCTTTCGTTTTCCACGTCACGGCGGTTAAGGCTTATTGATTCCCCTATTTTTACGCGATCCCCTAGATTAAAATCTGAATTGGCCCGTAAGTTAAACCTTTCCATTCCCGTATTTATCATGATACCTTCTTCCTGATAATAACTCCCTGAAATAAAATAATTCGCGTTTTCTGTTGATTGGGATACGCTTAAGGTATAATTTTGCTTTTGTCCTATTTGGGTAAGCGCGTCTTGGAAATCAGTACTGGTATTGTAATTATCGTTCGATCGCCTGGCGGAATCAGAATATACCATGTACCAAAGATTTTTTTCTTTTGTTAATTCTTTGTATTCAGCATAGTCGCGCCATATATCTTCGGTAAATTCTGAGTACTGGTCGGCGTTCATCACGTTAAATTTTTTCGGGATACTCGATGCACCATAATACGCATTAAAATTTACCTGTGGTATTTCGGTGCTTCCCCTTTTAGTGGTTATCATGATGACGCCGTTGGCGCCCCTGGCCCCATATATAGCTGTGGCCGAAGCATCTTTAAGGACTTGTACAGACTCGATGTCTGCTGGGTTTATCATGCTTAAGGCGCTGCCTCCAACGGGAACCCCGTCTACAATATATAATGGATTGGTCCCCGCGTTAATCGAGCCAATCCCACGGATTTTCACGTTGGCCCCTTCGCCCGGTTTCCCGGAGGTGGTCACGTGTACCCCGGAAGCCCTGCCTTGCAAGGCCTTGTCTATTGAACTAGGATTGGATTTGTTCATTTCTGAAACATCTACCACGGACACCGAGCCCGTGAGGTCGTCTTTTTTCTGGGTTCCGTAACCGATAACCACGACTTCTTCCAGTTCCTTCACGTCTACCTGTAAGGCCACGTCAATCTTGTTGCGGCCGTTTACTTCCACTTCCTTGTTCAGGTAACCAACGTATGAAAACACCAGGGTGGCGTCCTTGTCGGTTTGCAAGGTATAATTCCCGTCCAGGTCGGTAATGGTCCCCTTCGTAGTCCCTTTTACTTGAATGGTGGCCCCGATAATCGTTTCGCCTGTTTTGGCATCGGTCACCGTACCGGTAATTTCGTGTTGCGCGTTGGCCATCGTGATGGTAAAAGCCATTGCCATCATGATGATTAAACGCGGGAGTCTTTTTATTCTCATAAGATTTGATTTTGGTTTTATAGTATTAGAGTTAGTGTTTGTTTTCATTTTCCTGGTATTATATCAATAAAGAAATCTACCATTAACATTATTAAGAACACGAGGGCCATGATTAAAATAACATCTAAGATCCGCGTGTTAATAATGAGAAGTTTTAAATTTTTATGTTTTAACTTCATTGAACCCAGGTTTTATCTTATTTTGTGGTTATAAAAATAGGGTTTGCCCGGCGCATCGTATTTACTTATTGTACAAATCTGTTTTCTTATTATACAGCCCCCTGTTTATTGGCTACCTGGAAAAAATCTGGACAATGAGAAAACAGGTTGACCGATTATTTTTTTGAAATGTTTGTTTTACATTTTGTATTTTATGGATCATTATATATTTTTGCAGTCCGTTTTAAAAGTGATTGTTTTTAAGCGAATAACTGGAGGGTTAATTAAAATTATCTAGAATCATGAAAAAAGAAGCACATCCAAAAGATTACCGAATGGTAGTTTTTAAAGATATGTCAAATGGGGACACGTTTTTAACAAAATCTGCTGCCCAATCAAAAGAAAAAATTAAACTTGATGACGGGAAGGAGTACCCCTTGATAAAGCTCGAGATATCGAGTACCTCACACCCTTTCTACACGGGCAAGATGAAACTTGTTGACACGGCCGGACGGGTAGACAAGTTCATGAACAAGTACAAGAAACATTATGACAAGAAAAAGCAAGAAAAGAAAAGTTAGTTCATGATAAATGAATTAAAAAAATACCCCGGGAACGAGTTGCCGGGGTATTTTTTTGTGTTTTACCGGCTGGCGGCGGGGCGAATTCATTAAAATGCACCAGAAACGGCAAAGAAGAATTTAAAATGGATAGAAAAGTTAGCCAAGTTGTGTAAATTTGTCGTAATCTAAAAAACCAATTATCATGAACCTGATTTTTTTTGACGATCAATCCTGGGACAACCTATTGCCCTTGACATTTACCCGTCCGGTAGCGAACTTGCGCTTGGGCATCCTAACTATTAGGGAAAAATGGGAACACTACCTGGGTAACCGGGGCTCGTTTTTATCCCGGGCTTATTTGCGGGAGAAATATCCTTTATCTGTTTCTCAAGATAATATTTTGGTAAATGGGGCCATGTTGCCGGATAATCACCTGGTTAGTGAAGTTAAAAACTTGCAGTCAGGCCATGGCATCCAAAAAAATAACCGGCTACTAGCTATTCGTTTGCCAGCGGGCGATGTTAAAAGTTTTTCCCTATCAAGTGCCGGGCAATACACTTTAAAAGCTTTTGAAAACGAGCTTTCCATCATCAATTATCCCTGGGACATTTTTTCCATGAACGGGCCTTTGCTGGAACAAGATTTCAATATTATAACGAAGGGCAGCCAATCGGCCGAAATTAGCAGTACGAATAATCTGTTGGCAAAGGAAAATATATTTTTTGAACAGGGGGCCAAGGCAGAATTTGTTACCTTGAATGCCACAAACGGGCCTATATACATTGGAAAAGATGCCGAGATAATGGAAGGTTCGGTCATTCGCGGGCCCTTTGCCCTTGGGGGGCATTCGGTGGTGAAGCTCAACGCGAAAATATATGGCCCCACCACGGTAGGGCCACATTCAAAAGTAGGCGGGGAAATGAATAACTCGGTCATATTAGGTTACTCGAACAAAGCCCATGATGGGTTTCTTGGAAACTCGGTGATAGGCGAATGGTGTAACCTCGGGGCCGATACAAATAATTCGAACTTGAAAAATAATTATACCGGGGTAAAAGCATGGAATTATACCAAGGAATGTTTTATCCGCACGGGCTTGCAATTTTGTGGGCTTATCATGGGCGATCATTCCAAGAGTGGTATTAATACCATGTTTAATACAGGTACGGTAGTTGGCGTGAACGCGAATGTATACGGAAGCGGTTTCCCGCGGAATTATATCCCTTCTTTTTCATGGGGCGGTGCCGGGGGCTTCAAGGAATACTCGCTTACCAAGGCTTTTGAAGTGGCAGAAATGGTCATGAAACGGCGAGGTATCGAATTTGACGCTATAGAGCAAAACATTTTACGCCATATTTTCGAAACCACGAAACAATACCGGTAAGCTTGTCAGTTTGTCTTTTAAGGGCCTGCCAGGAAATAACCTTTGTAAAATGAAAAATGTAAAGGTCATTTCCTGGTAGCTCCTAAGCTGGCAGAACTTTCTGCCCAAATTCCTGTTATATCATGTAAAGGTTTATTTGGCATGGCAATTGCCTGGTTTCATACCCTTGATAGAATAATGAAGTTTATGACATTATGTCTGTAGTTTAGAATACAGGTAATACACGGGAAATATTATGATAGATAATTTTGATTCAGAAAAGTTTTCGAATATATTTTTTGCCCAGGGGGGCCAAGAAGGCGAATTTATCCCCCTGATCTCTGACGAGGATGAGGAAAACATGCGGAAGATGAAACTCCCTTCCGAAATCCCCATACTTCCATTAAGGAATACTGTATTGTTTCCCGGGGTGGTAATTCCTATCACGGTAGGCCGTGAAAGATCATTGCAACTTATCCGTGAGGCTTACCGGCAAAACAAAGTAATCGGTACGATAGCGCAGAAGGATCCAGACGTGGAAGAGCCCGGGGCCAAAGACTTGTACCCTGTAGGCACAGTGGCCAAGGTGATAAAAATCCTCGAGATGCCAGACGGTTCAACCTCCGTGATTATACAAGGGAAAAAGCGCTTTGGTTTATCCGAGATTGTTACGCTGGATCCATACATGAAGGCCCGCGTGACCCCCCTGGAAGATGTCAAGCCCATTGGCCATAAGAAAGAATTTGATGCCATCGTGAGTTCTTTAAAAGACCTTTCGATCCGGGTTATAAACTTATCCACGAACATACCGGCAGAGGCATCCTTTGCTGTTAAGAATATCGAGAGTTCTGTTTTCCTTATTAATTTTATTTCCAGCAATAGCGACGTACCGCTGAACCAGAAACAAAAATTGCTTGAAATAAATGATTTAAAGGAAAGGGCTATCTTATTGCTCGAGTACCTGGCCAAGGAGGTGCAAATGCTGGAATTAAAAAATGATATCCAATCGAAAGTTAAAACCGACATGGATCAGCAGCAACGGGAATACATGTTGCAGCAACAGATGAAAACCATCCAGAACGAGTTGGGCGGTAATCCCATGGAAAAGGAAGTAGAGGATCTAAAGAAAAAGGCGGCCGGGAAGAAATGGGGCAAGGAAGTAGCCGAGGCCTTTAACCGGGAACTGGAAAAATTGCAACGAATGAACCCGGCCGTGGGTGAACATTCTATCCAGCTTAATTACTTGCAAACTATGCTTGAATTGCCCTGGAACGAGTTTACGCGGGATAATTTTGATTTGAAACACGCGTCAGGTATTTTAGAACGCGATCATTTTGGCCTGGAAAAAGTAAAAGAAAGAATACAGGAACACCTGGCCGTGTTAAAATTAAAAGGGGATTTAAAATCTCCTATAGTGTGTCTTGTAGGCCCTCCCGGCGTGGGGAAGACGTCTCTTGGCCGCTCCATTGCTAACGCGTTGGGCCGCAAGTACGTGCGTATGTCACTGGGTGGCCTGCATGATGAGGCGGAAATCCGTGGCCACCGGAAAACATACATCGGTGCCATGCCAGGGCGTATCATCCAAAACTTGAAAAAAGTAAAATCCTCGAACCCGGTTTTTATCCTCGACGAGATTGATAAAGTTAACCGTGATTTCCGGGGCGATCCTGCTTCTGCCTTGCTCGAGGTTCTTGATCCCGAGCAGAACAGTAGCTTTCATGATAATTTTCTGGAAGTGGATTACGACCTTTCGCACGTGATGTTTATCGCCACGGCCAACACTTTAAATACCATTAACCCGGCCTTGCGTGACCGGATGGAAATTATCAACGTGAGCGGTTATATCGTGGAAGAGAAGATCGAGATAGCCAAGCGGCACCTCGTTCCAAAGCAATTGGAAAAGCATGGTATAAAAAAATCACAGGTAAGGTTTCCGAAAAAAGTATTGGAATATGTTATCGAGAACCATACCCGGGAATCGGGGGTAAGGGAATTGGACAAGAAGATCGCGAAAATCCTGCGGGGCATGGCATGGAAAATTGCCCTGCAAGAAAATTTTACTAAAACCTTGTCCTTGAAAGACATGAAAGAAATCCTTGGCCCGCCCGAGTACCAGAAAGAAAAATATCATGGAAATGAATTTGCCGGGGTCGTAACAGGCCTTTCCTGGACGGCCTTCGGGGGTGATATCTTGTATATTGAAACCAGTATCAGCAAGGGAAAGGGAAAGTTGACCCTTACCGGGAACCTGGGCGACGTGATGAAGGAATCGGCCACCATTGCCCTGGAATACGTTAAATCTCATACTGGCCACCTGGGGATAGATGACGACATATTTGAAAACTACAATTTCCATATCCACGTGCCGGAAGGGGCTATCCCGAAAGACGGCCCATCGGCCGGGATTACCATGGTTACTTCTTTGGCCTCGGCCATAGCACAACGAAAAATCCTTGAAAACCTGGCCATGACCGGTGAAATTACCCTCAGGGGCAAGGTGTTGCCAGTAGGGGGCATCAAGGAAAAAATCCTCGCAGCGAAAAGGGCCGGGATCACGGAAATTGTCCTTTCTAAAGATAACCAAAAAGACGTGGATAACATCAAAGACATTTACTTGAAAGGCTTGAACTTTCATTACGTGGACACCATCATGGAAGTGTTGGACTATGCCTTGCTGAATGAAAAAGTAAAGGACCCGCTTAGCTTGTAAATAAATATTTCACCATGGGCCCTATTGATAAGGATATAATCAGCCCCGCGGGAATTAATTCTCGAGGGGCTGATTGTATTTAAATCCTGGTAAGATTATTTCACGACTACTCGTAATGTTTTCACATGATCAGGTGAATGCATTTTCAGGATGTAGAACCCAGGGCTTATTGCCCCGGCATCCCACCTTATCGAATGCCCTCCTTTGTCTAAAATACCTTTAAACAGGGTTTGCACATGTTTTCCGTGTATGTCTAACACTTGCAGGCTTACACTTCTGGGTTGATTTAATTGAAGGCTTACTTCAGCCTTTTCGTGCAAGGGGTTCGGGTATACCCCGATAAAGTCATGTAAGCCTCCATTCGCCGTGATGCCGGTGCTTTCCATCAGGTGGTTTAGGAATACGACAGCCGTTCCTTTTTGTTTGAAATACTTGGTATATCCCTCGGCCGGTAGGGAGCGGATATTAGAAATTTCAGTTTCCCGGCTCTTGTCCCATATCCTGAAAGCCATTGTGTCGTTTGCCGTGAACCCGTCTTTCTCGAGTGTCATGGGATCATCGGCCGTGGCGGCAAGGCTTAGGTACCCTGTCTTGATTCCATTATACACGCTAATACCAACGCAAAGCTGACCGGCAAAAATGGCTATTTCATCACCAGCTTCCAGGCCTTTGATTTCATCCAATGGTACATGGATAGTCATGTGGTTGAGGCCGTTGCCTGGCCATCCCGGGACAAAATGTACCGGTTCGATCCGCTTGTCAGGGTTTGGTTGGGTACTTGATTTTAATCCCTGGTTTTGTATTTTTAACCAATCATTATAATAGAGTTTTACCTGGTATCCCTCGCCAGCATCTAGTTGCTGGATATTGTCAACCCAGCCGATTGGGTACACGTCCTCGTATGAAGCGCCTGTCTCGTCCATCATTTTTCGCAAGTTGCCGGCATTCACTACGGGGCTCAGCACGTCAGCAACCAAAGCCGCGTTATCGCTGGGGTAGCCCATGATGTTCCAGCCCTGTGAAAGGTTCACGGGGTAGGGGTAATCCAGGTTTAAACCCGTTACCGATAGGTCCGTGTTGGTATCCACTTTCAGGTGATAGCCTTCCTCGTTGACAAGGTAATTGATGGTATTGATCCAGCTCGTGTCGATTTTTTCTATGGCCGCGCCCCGTTCGTCCATCATTTTCACCAGCGAGCCCTCGTCAATGAGTGGCTGTACGACTGCTAGCATGTTGGTGTCTTTTGGCTTCACGTAAAAAGACACGATATTCCACCCCTTGGTAAGTGGGATGTTCTGCTCAACGAATTCCTTGTAGATAAATTCCCGGACAGCTGCCAGGCTCCAGTTCCCGTTTTCGTCCTTGGCCCGGATATATATTTTATGAACACTATTGATTTCCATTGGGCCAAGCCCTATGGTAAAGCTCGTGTCCAGGCTGGTTTTGCCCGGCTTGTCCAGGCTGGTGGCTTTCCCAAAGCCGGGATCCTTATCGATAAAATACTCTATTTCTGTTATCTGGGGTTCTCCCGTGGTTTTGGTCACGAAAAACATCCGTTTCATGGTATAGCCCCATTCCCCGTTGCTGTCCTTGGGCCGCATACCGAGAAAGTGCAGGCCGGGCTTTTCGAAAGATAAATCTACCGTGAAAGCGTATTCTTGTTTTTTTACATTGGCCAGTGGCACGAAAGTAGCCTTGCCAACCCCGGGATCCTTGTCCAAGAAATACTCGAAACCGGTCACCAGGGGGTCCATGGTGCCCTTCAACACCAGGATCGGGCGCAGGTGGGTTAGGCCGTAATTGCCATACTCGTCAAGTGCCCGGGTGTAAAGAAAATGCAGGCCATTTTTTAATGAATCCAAGGGTATAACGGCTTTTACCGTAACATTGCTGTCAAGTGGTACGGCCAGGGAATAACCTTTCCCGTAGCCCGGGTCCTTATCAAAAAAATATTCCAGGCGGGTGATGCCTGGCCTGGGCAATACCGTGGTTACCATGAAGAGTTTGGTGTTTGTCACGCTCCAGTTCCCGTTATTGTCCATTCCCCTGATATAGAGTGTACGCGTGCCGTCTTCAAGGTCATTCAGTGGGATCACCAGGTTCGTGTCTTTCATGGCCACGGCATCAAAGGCTATCGGGGTGCCGTTTCCAAATCCCGGGTCTTCGTCAAAAAAGTATTCTAATTCAGTCAGCGAGGGATTAATATTTTCTACTACCAGCAAGGGGCGGGTATAGGTTTGCCCCCAGTTTCCCCGGGAGTCCTTGGCACGGGCATATAAAAAATGGAAGCCGGGGGCAAGGGCTGATAAGTCGAACAGGTCACTCAAGTTGACCATGGTATCAGGGGAAAAGGTCATTTTTTGCATGTTCCCGTACCCGGGATCCGAATCAAAAGAATATTCTATCCCGGTGATGGCCGGTAAGGTATAGCCTTCTACTACCAGGAAGGGCCTTACATGGGTTTGCCCCCAGGTGCCATAAGCATCTTTTCCTTTGATAT
>CAZKIR010000077.1:0-1830 GCA_964552835.1 uncultured Bacteroidales bacterium | reverse complement strand
ACAGAAAATACAAACCAGGGGATAGACTGGAAATATCCAGGATGTGTTTTTGTGATACCAGGCTGTCGGGGGTAACCGAAAAAGCAAAGGCATTTCCATAGCCCGGGAAACCGTCGAAAGAATATTCTACTTTCATGATGTTGGGCATGGGCTGGGGATTGATCAACAGAAATGGCCTGGCTTGGGTTTGGCCCCAGTGGTTGCTGTCATCGATGGCCCTGAGGTAAAGGTAATGCAATCCTTCTTCAAGCGTGCCTAAACCGATATTATCTTTCCACTGCAGCACTGTATCAGCCGTGATGGCCGTGGGCGTGCCGTTGCCATATCCCGGGTCTGAATCAAAGAAATATTCCAGCCCGGAAATGTTGGGAACCTGGGCGAAACCCAGCTGGCATACCCCTATCAATAGGGTGATGATAAGAAGTTTTCGCATGGTTGTCAGGGCTTTGGGTTATTATTTTCTTGATTTAACCTTGATGGTCACGGGCAGGCCTTCAAGGGTGGAACCCGTGCTGGGCGCGTTAAAGTAATAAATGGTTGGAACGGGTGGCAAACCAGACAAAACATAGGGGTCAATTCCGCCAAAGGCCCCGCAATCATAACCGTCTACACCGTAACCTATGGCGGGTGAAGAGGCTTCCAGGAGCTTAAATTGCCCGTCTGTTGAACCCGACATCACGAACACGTCGGTTTCCGGCGTGCCCGTTAGGTTTGAATCGGACGGGAAAGCGGTATTATCACAAATGTTTTTATTAAATGAACAGTTCCCGGAACCATTTAATATGCCATCAAACATGATATTATTCGTGAGCACGGAATTCCTGACGTTTAAAGAGCCATCAAAAATATTTTGGGTAATGGTTGCCGTGGAGGTCCCGGATGACATGTAAATGGCATTATACGAGTTGCTGTTATCATAATCAATTCGGATGATGTTGTTTTGAATAATGATATTAGAACAGCCATCCGCTATCTCGATGCCATCATAATTATCATGAATGTAATTTTGCAAAACGAATATATTGCTCGAGTTGGTCTCTATTTCAAGGCTAGCTGAGTTCAGGTAACAGCGTTTCACGGTAATATTGTCGGTATAAATTTGAAATGAGTTGGTAATTTCAATGCCCATGATCAGGCTAGAATCTGATCCCTGTTCAAAATCCACGTTTTCAAACATGGCGGGCGATAAGTTGGCTTGGGTTTCCGGGTTGGCAGATAAAAAATATCCTGTTCCGATAATATATAAGAATTTGGAAAAATCAACATCGCCATAATTCACGGATGAACCTTCGATCATCAGGGTGTCCCCTGATAACACGCTCCCGTAATCGTTTGCTTCTTGTGGGTTTGTAAAGTCTGCGTCAACTCCGGTATTGTTGTTCACGCGCCATTTTTTTGCTTCCACCGGGTTAAAAATTGATAATCCAACCAGGAGGCATGCAAGGGTTAAAAAAATTACTTGTCTTTTCATGGTAGTAATGGTTTATTAGGGTTATTAAACTGTAAAGCCAGGATAGGTTTTTATAAAATTTTAGTAACCAGGTTTAAATCTCGTATTTTTTGGCAAGTTAAGACGAAATATGATAAAAGTCAATTAATTTAACTTGATTTATCCTTAAAATTACGATTTTTTTATTAATCTGATAATTAATATTTTGAGTGCAGAATGAACAATTTGTATAAATGAGATATAAATTAACTTGATTTCTTTCTTTGTTATTCAATAAAATTTTACATTTGAGAAAAAGAATTTATTGTTTCACATGTTTAATATAACCTTAAATCCGCAAGTCAAATTATAGCTATTAGTTAAACAAATTCTTACGAGAA
>CAZKIR010000076.1:6880-12320 GCA_964552835.1 uncultured Bacteroidales bacterium | reverse complement strand
TAGCTGTAAAAATAAGCCACTATATTGCATCAATCAAAAAAAGCAACATTTAAACTACATTTCAACCACATTTAAAACTATATTTAAACAGTGTTTTATAATATAAATATGTAACCACTAAAAAAAGGGTAGTACCAAAAATATAATACATAAAATGGTTGTCCCATTTTCATCAACCTATTCCTGCACGTACACGCGTTTCACCCGGTTCGACACGCTGGTAAGAATTTCATAGGGTATGGTGCCCAAGGTGTTGGCCAAGTCATTAATGGTTTGCCCCTGCCCAAATAAGATGGCCTCGTCGCCCTCTTTCGCGCCCAGGCCGGTCACATCGGCCATGGTCACGTCCATGCACACCTTGCCAATGATAGGGGCTTTTTTTCCACGGACCAAGAAGGCCCCCTTGCCATTGCTAAGTTTCCGATCCAAGCCGTCGGCATACCCGATGGGCACCACGGCAATTTCCCGCTCGCCAGGCAAAATCCCTTTCCGGCCATAACCGACCGTATCTGGCGGTGACACTTTTTTTACTTGTATGATCGTGCTTTTAAAAGTACTGATGGGCTGCACGGGCGAATATTTCAAGGCACTCACCCCGTACATGCCAATGCCCAGGCGCACCATATCCATGGCAGCTTCAGGAAAACGCTCGATGCCCGCGGAATTCAGGATATGGTACAAGATCCCGCGCGAGAATGCTTGTTGAAAACTTGCCCGGATTTCTTGAAATTGCTTGATTTGCCCCCGGGTGAATTCATCGTGCCGGGGTTCATCGCTCGCGGCCAGGTGCGAGAACACCGATTTTACTTGTAAACGGCCTTCATGTTTTATTTTTCCTATCACCATGCCCCGTTCTTCGGGTTCGAAACCCAGGCGGTTCATGCCCGTGTTAAATTTCAGGTGCACGGGGTAAGCGTAAATATCCTTTTCTTTCAAGTAGTTGGTGAACAGGGTCAAGAAATCCATGCTATACACTTCTGGTTCCAGGCCATACTGGACCATGGCATCAAAGCTCCGTTCCTCTGGCTGCATGACCATTATCGGGATTTGTATCCCGTTGTCCCGCAGCTGGCCCCCCTCGTCCACGAAAGCCACGCCCAGGTAGTCAACCCGGTGGTATTGCAAGAGGTTCGCTACCTCGTGCAGCCCGCTGCCATAGGAGAATGCCTTTACCATCACCATGATCTTGGTTTCGGGGGAAAGCCGTGATTGAAAGTAATTCAGGTTATGGATCAAGGCATTCAGGTCGATTTCTAAAACAGTTTGATGGGCTTGCTGTTCCAGGAATTTTGAAATCCGCTCGAAACCGAATACCCGTGCGCCCTTCACCAGGATGGCCTCGTTTCGAAAAACATCCTGGTCCATGTTTGCCAAAAAAGAACCGGTACCAGTAAAAAACTGGCTGTTCGTACCAAACAATGCTGCGTGGCTTTGCAGCTTGTACCCTATCCCGATAAAACGGTCCACCCCGCTATCACTGACTAGCTTGGCCACCTCTTGGTATAATTCTTTTTCATCGCGCCCACTTTGTAAAATATCAGAAAGTACAAGGGTTTTTCGTTTATGTTTTTCCTGCTGGAAAAGAAAATCCAGGGCAATGCCCAGGGAATTGATGTCCGAATTATAACTATCGTTCAAGATGGTGCAGCCATTTACCCCTTTCTTGTACTCCAGGCGCATGGCCACGGGGGGCAAATGCTTCATTCGATATTGTATTTCCCTTGCCGGGATGCCCATGTCCAGCAAGGCCAACCACACGAGCAAGGCATTATCTATGGATGCCTTATCGGAAAATGGGATACGGGTTTCCACGGCATTCCCCTGAAATATCCCAAGCATCACGGTTTCTGAAACACCCTTCTGGATATCCTTTACAAACAAATCGGCCTGCCCATCCTCTCGCGACCAGCATGGTAACCTTTTGTCGCGGTATAATTCCGTTACCCTTTGATGCACCATGGCTTGATCCATTGCGTGGTATATTTTTTGGCAAGAAGTAAAAAGTGCCAGTTTCTCGTCTATCTTTTCTTGCAGGTTTTTAAAATTTTCCTGGTGCGCGTCCCCGATCATGGTAAAAAAACCTATATCCGGTTGTATCATGGACTGGAGCTTTTCCATCTCTCCGGGTTTGGAAATACCTGCCTCGATAATGGCCATTTCATGAACGGGCTCCATCAATAACAAGCTCAAGGGCACCCCTACCTGGGAATTATAACTTTTCGGGCTGCGCATCACCCGGTAATCAGCTTGTAGGCAACGGGCCAACCACTCTTTCACGATGGTTTTGCCATTGCTGCCAGTGATGGCCCATACCGGGAAGGTAAATTTATTCCGGTGCGAGGCCGCCAAGGCATGCAAGGCTTTTACCGTGTTTTTCACGACGAGGAAACCCGCGCCAGGGTATGGTTGAAGATCCCCGGGCAGGCGTTCCACGACAAATGCCCTGGTCCCTTGACGGTAGAGATCAGGAATATACTCGTGCCCGTCGTGATAAGGCCCGCTTATCGCGAAGAAAAGGGTTTCGCCCGGGCGTTGCATTTTGCGGCTATCAAGGCCTACCAGGGATATTTCCTGATCTATTTTGCCAGTGCCCCGGGCGTTCATGATCGAGGCAGCCTTTTTCAACGAATACATCATAGGTTTTTTTCTTTAGTGGACAACAAGAAACAGTTCCGGCACAGGGGTTCGTATTCCTCCATCTCGCCAAGAAAAACCAAATCTTTTGAAGGGGATTTGCGGTGCGAGAAAGTGGCCAGGTTGCCACACCGTACACAAACGGCATGGATTTTTGTAACATACTCTGCCATGGCCATGAGTTTTGGCATAACCCCGAAGGGCTCTCCCGTGTAATCCATGTCAAGCCCTGCCACGATGACCCTTTTGCCCTCGTTGGCCAGTTGATTGCATACCGACAGGATTTCTTCATCAAAAAACTGGACCTCGTCAATGGCAACGACCGCGATACCCTCGCGTTTTTTTATAATTTCAAAAGCCTTTTCGACCGTTTCTGAAGGGATTTTTTGCTTATCGTGAGATACCACGAGCTTCTTGTCATAACGCTTGTCCACGGAGGGTTTGAATATCTTAACCTGCTGGTTCGCGATCTTCGCCCTTTTTACCCGGCGGATAAGTTCTTCGGTTTTCCCGGAAAACATTCCACCGGCGATAACTTCAATCCATCCCGAGCGGATAAAATTTTTTGAAGGATTTTCCGGGTACATTCAAAATGGTTTTCTAGAATTATCGTTAATTTTACAAATTTAAAGAAAAATCAATCGAAAATGGATTTTAAAAACACTTTAGATATCGTGGGGAACGAACTACTGGAAGCTTACAAGAGCCTAGAAAAAGCCAAGAGCGAAGGTGGTTTTCATAAAATTGACATGGACTTGCTCTTGTCAAGGGTACGGCATTTATACGAGCTGCTGGTATATATTGACAAGGAAAACCTGGATAAATCCTCGGTTACCCTGCCCGGGAAAGAAAAGAAAGAAATGCCCAAGGAGGAACAAGGACAGGATATTGAACAAAAGGAAAAAATAGAAGAAAAGGCCACGAAAGCACAAGAACAGGACAAAAAACGGGAAGAAAAAGCGGAAATGGAAAAGAAAGAGGCCAAAGAAACTGCCGCGGAAGAACCCTTGCTGAAAGAAACAGAAATCAAACAAAAAGAGGAGGGCCCCTCGGAGAAAAAAGAAAAAAGTCCCGGAATAGTGGCCGAACGTTTTTACCATAAGCAATTTCGTAACGAATTGATGGCCAAGAACAAGAGCCAGGAAGACCTTTCAACCCGCGTACAAGCCAAGCCCGTGAAAGATATCAAGAAAGCCATCGGCATCAACGAGAAATTTCTTTTTATCCGGGAACTATTTGACAACAACACGGCCTTGTACAACGACACCATCGAAAAATTAAACCAGATGGCAGGCATGGAAGAAGCCAGGCAATACCTTAACGAAAATTTTAGCTGGGAAGAAGACGAGCTCAGTGGAAAATTCTTGGCCCAGGTACACCGCAAATTTATCCAGGAATAATGGGAGATATTTGGCTGGTGCCTACCCCCGTCGGAAACCTGGAAGATATCACTCTCCGGGCATTGAATATCTTGCGCGAGGTTGACATGGTTTTCGCGGAAGACACCCGGAAAACCAAGAATTTACTGGATCATTACAATATCCAGAAAAAAATACAATCCCATCACAAGTTCAATGAACACCAGTCCGTGAAAGGCATCCTCAAGGTATTGGGCGAGGGCTTGACCATTGCCCTGGTTTCGGATGCCGGCACCCCGGGGATTTCCGACCCGGGTTTCTTGCTGGTGAGGGAATCCATCAAGGCCGGGGCCACGGTCAAAACCCTTCCCGGCCCCACGGCTTTCTTGCCCGCCCTGGTAAACTCGGGACTGCCATGTGATCGTTTTGTATTCGAGGGTTTTTTGCCCCGGAAAAAAGGACGTCAAAAACGCCTCGGGGAACTGGCCCGGGAAGAACGCACCATGGTATTTTACGAGTCGCCCCAAAGGGTAGTAAAAAGCCTGGAACAATTCGAGGAATTTTTTGGCCCGGATCGCCCCTGCTCCATTTCAAGGGAAATTTCTAAAATGCACGAGGAAACCCTCCGTGGCTGCCTGGCAGAAGTAAAAAAAACCCTGGAAACAGGGGGCACCAAGGGCGAATTCGTGATCGTGCTCGGGGGCAAGGGTGCCATGAACAAAACCTGAAACATATCAAAGGAATAGCATGAAGGAACTTTTCATCATCAGGGTAAAACCCTAGAAAATGAACCATTTCACCAGTTCGATAAGGGGCCTGGCACCAAACGAATAGCCGGAAAAAAGAAAAGAACATATCACGGCGGTCAAAAAAAACCTATTTTTGCCTTTAAAAGTAAGCAGGGATGGCCATTTTTCATTCTACTTTTGCCTTTCGGGCAAGCAAGTACAAGCATATCTATTTCGACCTGGACCGCACGTTGTGGGATTACGAGAAAAACGCCGGGGAAGCCCTGGAAGATATCTACAACTTGCATGGCCTGGGCCAATATATCCAGGAATTGCCGGCATTTGTTGAAATCTACAAACGGAACAACGAGCTTCTTTGGGCAGCCTACCGGATGGGAAACATCAAGAAAGCCAACTTGCGGGTAACCCGTTTTTTCAATACCCTGAAAGAGTTTGGTATAAAAGATCGCAAGCTGGCCGAGAAGCTCGACAAGGACTACATTGCCAGGGCCCCCTGGAAAACGCATCTCTTCCCCGGCACCCGTGATACCCTGCAATACTTGGCCGGGAAATACAAGCTGTATATCCTTACCAACGGGTTCGCGGAGGTGCAGTACACCAAGATGAACGAATCGGGCTTAAACCCCTATTTCCTAAAAATGTTCACCTCCGACGAGGCCGGCTACCAAAAACCCCACGCGGGCATTTTCGGGCATGCCG
>CAZKIR010000076.1:3182-6870 GCA_964552835.1 uncultured Bacteroidales bacterium | reverse complement strand
CAGTAAACGCCAAGAAAAAAGAATGCCTGATGGTGGGCGATGACCTGGTGGCCGATATCCAGGGGGCACAACGTTTTGGCATGGACCAGGTTTTTTTTAACCCCAACGGCCTGGCCCATGGCGAAAAACCAACGTACGAAATCAACCAGCTGGAGGAATTAAGAAATATTTTATAAAAGCTTCGCACAACGCGTAAAGCGATTGTTAATCAGGCAATACTAGCATCTTATTAAACTTACTTCTTCCCTTCAAATCCATGTCAAATGTAGAGCGGTCATAACCATGGTAATTCACGGCATGACCCCCAAACATCAAGTATTCAACATGATGGTTGTTTAAGCAATGGATAACTTTTCCCATAACAATTTTAGTAAATAATCTCTTGACCCACCTTATTTATAAAAAATGAAAAAGAACTTTATAATATTCTTTAAATGTTGCTTTTTTTGATTGATGCAATATAGTTGCTCATATAAACAAATTGCAAGTTATCATTAAATTCGTGGTAAAACCAAAAAATTAAAACGGTGGTTCATTATCAAAATCAGCATTAACCGGTAAATCAAAATCATCGTCACCACCATTCCCCCTTTTGTCCTCGTTCATTTTTGAACCTAGCGTGATGGCCTTCACGTCATCGTCATCGGGCAGGTTGCCCACGTAATCATCTTCCAGTTCCTGGAATTTGGCCAACTCTTCACGGAACCGTAACTGGATATCGCCTAGTGCACCGTTCCTGTGCTTGGCAACAATAATTTCCGCGATGCCAATCATGCTATTGCCCTCTTCATCTTCGGTAAGCCCGTATTTTTCAGGTCGGTGAATAAACAACACGAGGTCCGCGTCTTGCTCGATGGCCCCGGATTCCCGCAAGTCGCTTAACTGGGGCCGTTTGGTCCCCGAACGCATCTCCACCGAGCGGTTTAACTGCGATAAGGCAATCACCGGCACATCCAGTTCCTTGGCCACCCCTTTCAGGGAACGTGAAATTTGCGATACTTCTTGTTCCCGGTTGCCCTGGGTTTCCTTGTTCCCGGTCATAAGCTGCAGGTAGTCGATAACGATCAAGTCAATCCCGAACTTGGCCTTTAGGCGGCGTGCCTTGGCCCTTAGCTCGAAAATAGATATCCCCGGGGTATCATCGATATAAACCGGGGCTTCCACTAGTTTCTTGATCTTGTACTCGAGCTGTTCCCATTCAAATTGCTCGAGGTTCCCGTTTCGTATCCGGTCAGATGGCAACTCGGTTTCCG
This sequence comes from uncultured Bacteroidales bacterium, assembly GCA_964552835.1. Taxonomy (GTDB): domain Bacteria; phylum Bacteroidota; class Bacteroidia; order Bacteroidales; family CAYFUP01; genus CAZKIR01. Next base: position 5,617 of record CAZKIR010000076.1, on the reverse strand, counting down.
ACACTATCAAGCGGTTTACCAACTGGATGGACGACATCTCCAGGGAGAATATAGCGATGGGGCGCTTGTGTTCCACGGCCATGTTTCGCGCCATGGAAAGCACGAAGGCAGTTTTCCCCATGGAAGGGCGGGCCGCGATAATCACCAGGTCGGAGCGTTGCCAACCCGATGTCAAACGGTCTATCTTGGTAAAACCACTGGGCACCCCGCTCAAGTTATCTTTTCGCTGGCTGGCTTCTTCAATTTGTCTGATGGCCTCTTTTATCAGGGTATTGATGGGGGCCGTCTCGTTACGGATGTTGCCCTCGGCCACGTTAAAAAGTTCGGCTTCGGCAAAATCCAGTAAATCGTCCACGTCCATGGTTTCATCGTACGACTTGGTCTGTATTTCAGACGAAACACGTATAAGTTCCCGTTGAATATGCTTTTGGGCGATAATACGGGCATGAAACTCGATGTTGGCCGAAGAAGCCACACGGCTGGTAAGCTGGGTAATATAAAAGGGGCCGCCAATTTCCTCGAGCTCGTTTCGCTTGCGCAACTCTTCGGTAACCGTTAAGATATCGATAGGCTCCAGGTTACTGGACAGGTTGACCACGGCACGGTATATTTTTTGATGGGCCTCCTTGTAAAAACTCTCCGGTTTCAGGATATCCAGCACGGTCATTACCGCGTCTTTCTCCAACATGATGGCGCCCAACACGGCCTCTTCCAAATCAAGTGCCTGTGGGGGGACTTTTCCATAATCCATGTTTACAGGTGATAAGCTTTTATTTGACGGGTTCTTGCTTTGCTGTGCCATATGCTGTATTTTTGGGGTCAACAAATTTAGGCATTGAAATGACATATCGTTTTAATTATCCATTTTTCTTTATTAACAAACCGGCTTTTTTTATTATCAACAATTGTTGAAAAAATATTATAATTTAGAATGTATTCAAAATCGGCACCCAAATGCCCGTCAAAGCTGAAAAATCAAAAACAGACATGATCACATTTCCAAACGCGAAAATAAATCTTGGCCTGAACGTTGTAAAAAAACGTGCCGATGGTTTTCATGATATCGAAACCATCTTTTTTCCAGTATATTGGAACGATATGCTGGAAATTATCCCCCGGGGCGACAAGGAAATCCACTTTTCCTTTTCCGGTCTCGCGGTGGATTGCCCCCCTGAAAAAAACCTGGTGGTAAAAGCCTATGACTTGATGAAAAAACAATATGGCCTGCCCGGGGCGGATATCCATTTGCACAAGAAAATCCCTTTTGGCGGGGGACTGGGGGGAGGTTCCTCGGACGCGGCAAGTACCATACGGCTGGCCAAGCAACTATTTAACATCCCTCTTGATGAAAAAAAACTCATGGAACTGGCCCTTGAAATTGGTAGCGACTGCCCTTTTTTTATAATAAACATACCCTCGTTCGCAACCGGGCGGGGAGAGCAGCTTACCCCCGTGGAAATTGACTTAACGGGCTATTACCTGGTCATACAGGTACCCAACTTGCCAGTACCTACTAAAGAAGCCTACCAAAGCATCGTGCCGGCCAGGCCCGCGAAATCCCTGAAAAATCTGGTAAAACAACCGGTTGAAGAATGGAAAAACAGGATACAAAATGATTTCGAGTGGGCGATATTTAAAAAATACCCATCCATTCAACAAATAAAAAACCAATTTTACCATTCCGGGGCCGTGTACGCCTCCATGTCTGGAAGCGGTTCGGCCGTTTTTGGCCTGTTTAACGCGCCACCAGCCATTTCATTTACTCCCGGGGTTAAACAATGGGGCGCTTGGTTATAATGTACAATCCCCTGTCAAACAAATGTATAAATGTAATTCATGAAAAAATTCCATACCGTTACAACCCCTATCGCAAAAAACTTGGCCAGGTAAAAATTCATGTTCTTTTTATCGTTCAGGAAATAAATCACCAAGTTGTTAATTCCCAACCCAATAATTGAAATCACGATAAACTTGGTGAACTGGATAAAAATTTCTGGATCATGGCTTTTAAATGTCCATACACGGTTCAGGAAATAGTTACTGGTAGCGGCACAAATAAAACCCAGGCTATTGGAAATGTATTTATGAATTTTCAGAATTTCTTTTGATAAATAAGTAATCCCGTAATCTATTATGACACCGGAAAACCCAACGACACCAAATTTTAAAAATTTTACAATCAATGGCTTGAAGTTCATCATCAAAATAAAACTAAACAATTGGCGGCCCAAAGATGCAATATTTTTTTCTTTTTTCCATACCCGGCACAGCTGGCATCAAAGCGGTTCTAGTAAAATCATCATTGGAACCTTTCATGGATTGCCCATTTTATCTTATATTCGTTGGGTTATTTTTGCCATTTGCAAGATGCAATATAAATTTGGGCTGTTCTAAAACCACCAGGCATTGAAAATTTTAATTGAACACAAAAATGG
>CAZKIR010000076.1:0-3172 GCA_964552835.1 uncultured Bacteroidales bacterium | reverse complement strand
GGAAAATCCCGGTATTTACATACGGGGGGACCCAAAGGGATATTTGGGCACAAGGAAAAGAACTGGTTAAAATGGGGCACGAGGTAAGCTACCTGGTGGCCCCGGGTTCAAGTTGTCCTTTTGCCAAAGTCATCCCGTTTAACAAAAACAAAGAACTGGACCAGCAAGTACCAGGCGAGGTAGATATCGTGCACTTTCATAGTCCCCGTGCAACTGAATATCATGGGAAACCATACATGGTTACCGTGCACGGCAATGGAAAACCCGGCGAACAGTTCGCGCTGAACACCGTGTTCGTGTCAAAAAACCACGCGAAAAGGCATGGTTCTGACCAATTTGTTTACAATGGCCTAGATCTGGAAGAACTCGGGAAAGTAAACCTAGCCCACCCGCGAAAACATTTATTGTTTCTGGCCAAAGCATCCCGTGGCGTGAAAAATTTAAAGGGCAGCTTACAAATAGCCCGGATGGCCGGCAAGAAAATCGCCGTGGTCGGGGGCAGAAAATTAAGCTTGAACAAAAACGTGAAATACCACGGCCTCTTGGGCGGGCAAGCCAAGAACTCGGTAATACAGGATTCAGAGGCATTGCTTTTTCCCGTTTTATGGCATGAGCCCTTGGGACTGGCCATTTTGGAAAGCTTGTATTTTGGATGCCCGGTATTCGGAACCCCTTATGGTTCCTTGCCCGAGTTAATATCCCCCGAATTCGGTTACCTGTCAAAAAGCAAGTCCGAATTGGCAAAAGCCATCAAACACGCTGGAAACTATGACAAGGCAAAATGCCATGCATTTATCGCGGACAATTTCTCGGCAAAAAAAATGACTTTGGATTACTTGCATTTATTTGAAAGAATCTTAAACGGGCAAAAGCTCCATGAAAAAAATCCCAGGACTATCGTTGGGCCCAGGGACAACATAGAACCTATGCTGCCATGATAAGCTATTACCGAAAAAAAATATTGATATCCATGCTTTTACTCCTGGCGTTGACACCACAATTTGCCCAAAAAATTGAATGGAACGCTGGTATCAATGGAATTGCTGACAACCGGGAGTATTTCAATGATTACGTGGCCCCGCAAACTATTTTCGGTACGCGTGGGCGTTTCGAGCTCGGTTTTTCCACCGATTCAATCCACCACGCGCGGGCAGGACTTGATTATTTTTATGAATTTGGCAGTTACCTGGGAGCTTCGCGGCCTGATCTACTAATATATTACCATGCCCGAAAAAACCCGTACCATTTTTACATGGGCGCTTTTCCACGGAAAAACTTACTGGATTACCCATTATTTCTCCTGAGCGACACCTTGCATTATTTTCGGCCCAACATTCAAGGGATGTATTTATCTTACCAAAAAAAATGGGGGCACCAAACCGTTTGGATCGATTGGACAAGTCGACAAACAAAAATAAAACCGGAAAATTTTCTTTTTGGTTTCTCGGGAAAAATAAAATGGCACCCCTTTTACGCTGGCCACCATTTTCTCATGTTCCACCAGGCCTGCCCGGCCGTCAAAAAACCAGGTGAACACTTACGTGATAATGGTGGGGCAGACTTTTTTACAGGGGCAAGATGGAAAAACACGGGTCTTTTTGACACCCTGGACATCCAACTCATGGCCACCTTATCAATTGACAGGCTACGTGGGGTTTATAGCTGGCGCATGCCGATGGGGATCATGCCACGTTTCCAGATACATTATAGGTCCTTTGGCATAAAAGCCCTTTATTATCTTGGCGAGGGGCACGATGTGGTACACGGGGATGGCTTTTACCAGGCCAGGCGATATGGACGGGTGGATTTCCTGTTTTTTCCCATCTTACAAGAGAAGGTGCGCGGCATGTTCGCTTTTACCATGCATTATATTGACGGGCAAATAGATTATTCCCAGCGTTTTCTTTTAAGGATGGAGCTTTCTTCCTTACAAGAAAAATAAACAGCTACAACACATCGGCCGTCTTATGCTCCAACTCTTTCCAGATTAACGCGCTCGCGCCCAGGGTAGCAATATTTTTTCCTTGTAGCTGCAAGGCAGATGGGATAATTTTAGCCGTGTTTTTAAATATTTCAAGCGTGTTGTTATCAAAATGTTTTCGCGTGGGTTCAAATAATAAATCCCCCGCATTGATCAAACCACCAAACAAGAAAATCGCCTCTGGGTTTAAAATCGCCACGGTATCGGCCAGTGCACGGCCAAAGTATTCGCCGGTAATTTCAAACGCTTTAAGCGCGATAATGTCGCCCTGGATGGCATGGTCTGTCACGTCTTTCGCGGTCATGCGCTCAAAATGGATCGAGCGGAGTTCACTTTCCTGGTTTTCGTCCCCGAGCAATTCAAAAACAGTACGCTTTAAACCTTGTGCAGAAACGTAGGTTTCCAGGCACCCGCGGCGCCCACAACCACACTTGCGCCCATGTTTTTCAACAATAACATGGCCTAACTCGCCGGCAAAGCCGTCATTACCATAATAAAGTTCTTTACCAAAAATCAACCCGCTGCCAAGTCCGGTTCCCAGGGTAACGGCAACGAAGTTGGTCATATCCTGGCCACCACCGTACACGAGTTCTCCGAGTGCTGCCGCGTTGGCATCATTGGTAAGGATAATAGGGATGTGGCGAAAATAATTCTTTAACAGATCCACGAAAGGGATCACTCCTTTCCATTTCAGGTTCGGGGCATGTTCGATGGTACCACGGTAAAAATTACCATTAGGGGCACCTATCCCGATCCCTTTCAGGTCGATATCGCTATCAAATTCTGATAACACAAATTGGATTTTGTCGTCCAAGGCTTCAATGAACGAGTCAATGTCACTAAACGTGTTGGTTGGCAAGGAGTTTTCGGCCAGTGTTTTCCCGTGTTTATCAACAATCGAAAAGATCGTGTTGGTCCCTCCCATATCAATGCCAATGGCAACTTCTTTCATAATTTTCTTCCTCTCCGTATTTTATTCTTGGGCCAGCAAAGATATAAAAAAAACTGAATTTGCAATCAATGAAATCCCAAGGCCAGAGTAAAATAATGAAACTGCCCCCATTTTCGAGACATCTGTCTCCCATTTCTTCACAGCGGGGCAAAAAAAACCCCGGGATACCCGGGGCAAATTTTTCGTGTAAAACAATTAACTCGTTTTTTTCACGCGAAAAGCCGTGAACAAGATATAAA
>CAZKIR010000075.1:0-12467 GCA_964552835.1 uncultured Bacteroidales bacterium | reverse complement strand
GGTACGTGCCACGCGGGTGGGCATGGCCGAGTGCACGCCAAACTGTCGTGCCTCGTAGCTGCAACTCGACACCACCCCCCGGTCGGACAAACCGCCTATGATAACCGGCCTGCCTGCCAGGCTGCTGTTTAACAAGCGTTCTACTGACACGAAAAAACTGTCCAGGTCCATGTGTACTACTTGCCGATTAATTCCTTCCATAGTCCTTTTTGTTAAAAATTTTTGCTGTTTCAAAAAAAAAATGTATTTTTGATTAGTTTTTAACCAACTTTTACGCCTTTAAATTAATCAAAAATCGCGTGAAAAGAAATTTTTTCATGTTAAATTTTAAAAGGAAAGATGATGCATTTTAGCCAAAACATCAAGTACCTGCGGAAACGCAAGAAGCGTACCCAGGACGAGGTGGCCAACGCTTTGTCAATGAAACGCTCAACCCTGAGCGGGTACGAGAACAACGTGGCCCAACCAGGCCTGGAGGCTTTAATGGCCTTCTCGAAATATTATAAGGTGGCCATTGATACCCTTCTGCAAGCTGATTTATCGAGTTTTTCCGAGAGCCAGTTGTCCGAGCTGGAAAAGGGGAACGACGTGTTTATCCGGGGTGGTAACCTACGGGTATTGGCCACCACCGTGAACAACGACGACGAGGAGAACATCGAGATGGTATCGGAAAAAGCCAAGGCCGGCTACGCGAACGGGTATGCTGACCCCTCTTATATCAGCCAACTGCCCACTTTCCGCTTGCCTTTCTTGTCAAAAAACCGCAAATACCGGGCTTTTCAGCTCAAGGGCGATTCCATGTTGCCCATTCCCGACAAGGCATGGGTAACTGGTGAATTTTTGCAAGACTGGGGCGCCATCATCACCGGGCACGCGTACATTATTTTTACCCTGGACGAGGGGGTGGTGTTCAAGATCGCCGAAAACCTGATCCAGGACGAAGGAAAACTCCGGCTGTACTCGCTTAACCCCTTGTACGAACCCTATGACGTGCCCGTGACAGAAATACGGGAAGTATGGAAATTTGTCCATTATATTAGCTCAGAATTGCCCGATCCCGTGTTGCCCAAGGACGATCTGGTAAAAACCGTGGTTTCGTTAAAACAAGACGTGGAACGGATGAAAGCACGGGCAAAGGCTTGATAAGACCACGTGATAAAAATTAAATAGACTGTGTTATGCGAATTCACTATTTCCAACACGTGCCTTACGAGGGCTTAGCCTGTATTGAAGATTGGATAAAGCAAAAGGGCTACCCCCTTTCTGTTACCCGTTTTTATGAAGGGAACCCCCTCCCCGACGTATGTTCTTATGACTGGTTATTTGTCATGGGTGGCCCCATGGGGGTATACGAGCGGGAGAAATACCCCTGGTTGGAAAGGGAAATTGAGCATATCCGGCAAGCCATCGAAACCGGCAAAACAGTTATTGGCATTTGCCTGGGAAGCCAATTAATTGCCGCGGCACTGGAACAGGCCGTGTTCCCTAACAAGGAGCCTGAAATTGGTTTTTTTCCCGTAAAATGGACGGCCGATGCCCAAAACCACCCTCTTTTTTCGACCTTCCCCGACGAGATGCTGGTATTTCATTTTCACGGCGACACTTTTGATTTGCCATACGAGGCCAGGCACTTGTGTTTTTCCGAAGGGGCTAAAAACCAAGGCTTCTTGTACAAGGAAAAGGTCTTGGGCCTGCAATATCATTTTGAGCTAACAGAAGAGGATGCCATTGACATGATAGAGCACAACATTGACCAGGTAAAACCGGCCCGGTATGTTCAGGATGAAACTCAAATCCATGATTCATTAGGCCTTTTGCCCGGGATTAACTATTACATGTTTGCTATCCTGGATTATTTTTACCGGATTAATAATTTTTAACATTTTCATTATATTTTTGTGGAGAACCATCTAAAATGTTTTCCATGGGCAAGTCTAGTTCGGTTACCCCTTTAATGAAGCAATATAACAGCATCAAACAAAAGCATCCGGATGCCATTTTGCTGTTCAGGGTGGGCGATTTTTACGAGACGTTTGGGGAAGACGCGATCAAATCCTCCACTATTTTGGGCATTACCCTTACCAAGCGGCAAAACGGCGCTGCTTCGGCCGTTGAATTGGCCGGTTTTCCTCACCATGCCCTCGATACATACCTTCCCAAGCTTGTTCGTGCCGGGCAACGGGTGGCCATTTGTGATCAATTGGAAGACCCTAAACTGGCCAAGAAAATCGTGAAACGGGGCATTACCGAGCTGGTTACCCCCGGTGTATCCTTGAACGATAACGTGCTGGATCATAAAGATAATAATTTTTTGGCTTGCGTGCACATGGAAAATAGCCAGGCCGGGATTGCTTTCCTGGATATTTCTACCGGCGAGTTCATGGTGGCCGAGGGAAACTTTGAATACGTTGATAAGTTGCTTAGCAGTTTTCAACCCAAGGAAGTGCTCTTTGAAAAAGGCAAGCAAAACGAGTTTTTCGATGCCTTTGGCAAGAAATTTTACTTTTATAAATTGGATGATTGGGTTTTTACAGAGGACTCGGCCCACGACAGGCTGTTAAAGCATTTTGAAACTAACAGCCTGAAAGGTTTTGGGATTCAATCCTATTCCATGGCTATCCGGGCGGCCGGGGCCATCATGCATTACCTTGACATTACCCGGCACGAGCAAGTCCAGCATATCTCGAAAATATCCCGTATAGAGGAGGACAAATACGTGTGGTTGGATCGGTTTACCATTCGGAACCTGGAATTGTTTGATTCGATGAACGAGGGGGCCAAAACCCTCTTACAGGTTATGGATCAAACCCATTCCCCCATGGGCAGCCGCATGATGAAACGATGGATGGCCTTGCCCTTGAAAAATTTGAATCCCATCCAGGAGCGGCACCAGATCGTGGATCATTTTATCCATCACCCTGATTTCCTGGAGATAATTGAAGCAAACATTAAACCCATGGGCGATTTGGAACGCTTGGTGTCCAAGGTGGCCGTGGGGAGGGTTAGTCCACGGGAAATGATACAGTTAAAAAATGCCTTGCATGCCATCGCACCAATAAAAAAAGCTTGCGAAGAATCAAAAATCCCGGCCTTGCAGAAAATTGGTGATCAACTGAACCCTTGCCAAAGCATTCGCGACCGCATCGAGAAAGAAATACAGCCTGACCCGCCCAACCAGTTGAACAAGGGGAACGTGATGGCCTTGAACGTTTCAAAGGAACTAGACGACTTGCGTGGAATATCCCGATCGGCCAAGGATTTTATCCTGAAGATGCAACAGCGGGAAATGGAAAAAACCGGGATTTCTTCGCTAAAAGTTGGGTATAACAACGTGTTTGGGTATTATATCGAGGTACGCAACACGCATAAAAGCAAGGTGCCAGCAGAATGGATACGAAAACAGACGCTTGTTAGCGCAGAAAGATATATTACCCAGGAACTAAAAGAATTTGAAGAAAAAATATTGGGTGCGGAAGAAAAAATCCTGGCCTTGGAAACAAGGCTTTTTCAAGATCTCGTGTTGGCCACGGCCGATTTTATCGTGCCTGTTCAATTCAACGCCTCCTTGGTGGCCCAGGTGGATTGCCTGGCTTCGTTTGCCAATATTGCCGCGGAAAACAAGTATTGCCGGCCCGAGGTAGAAGATTCCGATGCACTGGATATTAAAAATGGCCGCCACCCGGTCATCGAGCAACAATTGCCCGTGGACGAGCCCTATATCGCGAACGATATTTACCTTGACAACGCGAAGCAGCAAATCATCATTATTACCGGTCCCAACATGTCTGGTAAGTCGGCCTTGCTACGGCAAACTGCTTTGATCGTTTTAATGGCGCAAATGGGAAGTTACGTGCCGGCTGATGGTGCACAAATTGGTATCGTGGACAAAATTTTTACCAGGGTAGGGGCATCGGACAATATTTCGCAAGGGGAGTCTACTTTTATGGTGGAGATGCACGAGGCAGCAAGTATCCTCAACAACTTGTCGCCCCGTAGCCTCGTGTTATTGGATGAAATTGGCCGTGGTACAAGTACGTATGATGGGATCTCTATTGCCTGGGCCATAGTGGAATACTTGCATGAACAACAACATGCACGTGCCAAGACTTTATTCGCCACCCATTACCATGAGCTTAATGAGATGGAAAGTAGTTTTGACCGGGTGAAGAATTTTAACGTATCCGTGAAGGAAGTGAACAACAAGGTGATTTTCTTGCGAAAGCTAAAACGGGGCGGGAGCGAGCACAGTTTCGGTATCCACGTGGCCAAGATGGCCGGGGTGCCCAGGAGCGTGGTAAACCGGGCCGATGATATATTGAAAGAACTGGAAAAATCGCACCAGCATAAATCCCTTGAAAAACCCGTGGCCGGGCTGGGCAGTAAACGGGAAGGCTACCAGTTAAGTTTTTTTCAGCTCGAAGACCCCGTGCTAAAACAAATACGGGATGAGATTAAAAACCTCGACATCAATAACCTGACCCCGGTGGAAGCCTTGAACAAGTTAAACGAGATCAAGCGGATAACGGGTTTGTAAGGGAATAGGCTTGGGGCGAGATGAACGTGTAAGCCGGGCTATGAATGAAACCAAATATACGCGCTCACCTGTTCCCAATGAATCCCATGAAGGCTATTTCACGATAAGTTGCTTATGGACGTGCCTTTTGGTTGTTTTTATAGATAAAATGTATGTACCGGGCGCAATTCCTGATAAGGATAAATTTGTTTTTTTGCCTTGGTAAACCGGCCATTTTTTCATTTTTTTCCCGTTTATATCAAGGAGTGAAACAGATTGTATATTTTCTCCCCTAGTACTTAGTGTAAGCCTGTCATGGGCCGGGTTCGGGTAAATTTTTACCGTGTTTACATGGGCCAGGCCCAAGTAGACCGGTTCCAGGTAAAGGGAGGCTTGGTTCGAGTATGTAGAGGCCGTGTCGCTGTTTCCTGCTTTTATCCTGAAGAAATAATGTACCCCTGTATCTGTTTTTTCAATCAAGTATTCCGTGATGCCTGCTTCCACGCTGTCAAGGGTTTCATAATGCAAGCTATCATTCAAAGATTTTTCTATTACAAAATAGGATTCATTCTCTGAAAGGTCTTTCCAGGATAATTTGTGCCCATTCGGCAAACTAATTATACACAAGTTAGCTGGTGCGGCAACCGGGAGGATTATCTGATTTTTTAGTTTTACTTTCACGAGCTCTATGCCTTCCCCGGTTCCCAGGTTACGAGAGTATTGCTTGTCAACCGCGTCGTTCCAGTGCTCGTGTACCCCCAGGCTGGGCAGGCGGGTACCGTCGCCTTCCGGGTCATAAAACGTGCCCGATGGGGGATCGTTGGCCTGGCTGGCCTCGTGTAAGTAATTATCCACCTTGCCGTATACCTCTTTCAAGGTGGGTTCTGAACGGAGAAAATCCAGCCCTACCGATTCCAGTGCCACCCCATCCTGGGACATGAACAAGCTGGAAGTCCAGTCATCATTAAACGGGGGCATTTGCCATTTGTTGGCCGTGCCCAGTTCTTCATATTGGTTCCGGCTGGCATACAAGGCATCCACGATAAAAAGAAGGGTTTTCTCGCCGAGGTCTTCATGCCCCATTAAATCTACCAGGGTATTGTAAGTGCCCATCGGGCGGGCATCAAAATTCCAGTAATCAAACCGGTGCACGGTAGCATAAGGATGAAATCCTGCTGCCCGGGGGGACGATAAGGTGGGTTGGCCGGGATTGGTAGAAATGATGGTGCCCACGTGGTTTTTCGCGCAAATGGTGACCCCGGTCAGATCGTGGCCTTTTAAATTGCCGAGGTTGATAATGTAACTGGCACCGCTAACACATTCAGGAAGGTAGGTTGGATGCCCACCGCCCTCTTCAAGGCTAAGTTCTTGGGACCATGCCATCTTGCAGTTAGAATCGGCCTGGCATTTGAATATCTTGTTCCCGTCGCCCCGGATATCCCCGAATTTAACCTGGGGATAGTTTGCTTTTACCTTATCCCGGATGGATTTGGGAATGAAACGGCTGGCATCGTACAAGCTGATCATCCCGGGCGCCACGCCCCCTTTTTCAACCAGTTGGATAACCAGGCTTAGCACCACGTGCGGTGATGAATTGAGCTGCGTGGTAAAGTACCCGTCTTGGCTGTTCGAGGTGTTCAGGTTCAGTTTTACGGCAATCTTTTCATTTTCCTGATATCCTCTTTCCAAGCCGTGCTTTTTTTTATTAAAATGTTGAAATAAGCGGTTCCAGGCCAATGAATCCTCATGCTGTCCGGTAAGGCCCTGCAGGCAAGCGGAAAACATACTATCTACCAACTGTTGGTTGGTATAGCGATCCTGCCACCAGTAACCATTCTTGCCTTCCCATGATGTGGCAGCCGGTTCATGGCTCCAGGCCACGCGTCCCGGGAAGATGCCCCTGGCCGTGCCCATGGGAGAGTTCACGCTATCGGTGGGAATAAAAGAAGTATCATTTGCCCCCAGGATTGTTCCATTGCCTGGGAAATACACGAGGGTAGCCGAGAAAATGAGCAGGGCAGAAAGCAAAAACAACCAGGCCTTTTTTTCCTGCAACCCAGAAAAGGCTTTCCTGGATTTTTTCATCAGGAAAAGGGAAGAGATCACGCCCGCTAACCAGATAACAAAGCCCGAGGCCACCGGGAAAGCGATCCTTTGGCATGGATAAGCTGCCCTGCTGGGTTTGGGGATTACCCGGATGAGAAACCAGGTTAAAGCCAGAGCCCCGGTACAAATGGCAAAGATTTTTTTCCTGCTTCGAACGATTTTCTGTTTAACTTTTTTCATAACTAAATATTAATGCTGTAAAAATAAATAAAAAAAAGGGCGATGTGAAATGCACCGCCCTTTATTAATTATACACAATCGCCAGGTTTATTTCTTGATCATTCTTTGCATGGCTTTGTATTGGTTTTGTTGAATTTCAACAAAATAGATACCAGGTTCAAGGTTTTTAACGATCAATTCTTTTTCAAGCGTGGCGCTTGTTTTTGCCAGTTTTTCAAAGTTTACTACACGCCCTGTCAGATCATATATCCTCACGTTGAACATACCGGACAAGGAGTTTTCAATAACCAGTTTCACCACGTCACCGGCCGGGTTCGGGTATAATTTCATGCCATTGGCCAATGCCGGGTCATATATACCCGTTGAGATAGAATAAGTAGCTTCAGCAATAGCACTTGTTGTCATACCGTCTTTATAAGCGATGGCCTTGATGGTCATATCGCTGTCCACGGTTATTGGATCCGTGTATTCTGTAGAAGTATTGTCCGGATCAGAACCGTCCGTGGTGTAATAGATGGTAGCTCCTTTGGTGGAGGTTGAAATGGTCACGGTTTGGGTTTCGGCGTAATCTCCTCCTGCCGGGTCAAAGCTTGGTGTAGCTACTACGCCAGCCTGTGCCAGTGAGTATACACCATTTGCTATCGCGTTCACGGTAAACACGATCTTACCATCATTCAGGCTGGGTTCCACATCCATATCAACCGCACCAGAGCCATCATCATAACTTAATACATAGCCAGTGGCAGCACTTGGAGGCGTTAATCCTACAGCGTTAAAGTCGAAATAGAGCTTCACGTCAGCGGCATCGCCCGTGGTTTCAATGTTCCATTTCCGTTCCCAACTGGTGGCCGAGCTCACGCTAGTGCCATTATGGCCCGCGAACACGAAAGATCCAACCGGCAAGTTCAAACCTTGTATTTCAAGGCCCCCGCCAGCACTGTAGTTGTGTTCACTTTCGCCTGAACCAGTCATTTTTATGGTTTTGCCTACACCAATGATATCTGAAATATAATTGGTATTCGTGTACATGCTAACTACATTGCCATCCCCATCTACGAGGTCTAACCCGTATTTGCCTGCCAAGTAGTTATTCACGATAACATTTTGGGCTTCGTTGATGGGTGAATTGAAGGTAATGACTTCAGCTAGGTTCATAGCTTGGAAACCGCCAATAATTACCGGTGAATGGGAGTTGTTCAACAATTTGGAGTAGCTTCCTTCACCTTCTTTATACCCATCTAATTTGAAAGAAGTTAATCCGAGCTGCCCATTATACGTCGGGTTTACCACGTAATAATCTTGATCGTTCAATTCGGTGTCGTTGTTACGCAAGAAATGATCCCTGGCCAATACGTACTGCATCTTATGCGGGTTACTACCACCGTTCATTTCGAGCACGTAAGCTTCTTGAGCATCCCCTTCTGCCGTGATGTCACGTTTTTGAATAACAGCGGCGAAATCAGCTATCATTTCGTTTCGTTTCATCACGGTAAAAATAGCGTGGCCATTGCTCCCGTCCAGGTTGTCTGCATCGTCAACAATTAGAGAGCCTTTTTCACCTTCTTGGCTTCCAAATTGAAGGGCCGGCCATCCATTCAACGCGTTGTCAACAAATACTGGAGGTGCTTTTTGGCTTTCACCTGTATTGACAATTTTATTGTTGCCACCTTCCACGTAAGTGTTATACGCATCGTTTTCATTGCCCGACATGTCTGCCCATTCGGTAACATCTTCACCATCCGCGATACCGGATAAAGCCTCGGGTTTCAACCACATGGATACCAATGGCTGGTTTGTCCTGCCCAATTCTTTGTATCCTACACCACCGGGGCCAACACCTGGATCAAGGTTGGTGGGTATGATATCATATATAGCTTCCACGATTTCCGTGCTATAAGTGAAACTCTCGTTCCAAACTTGTACCTTGATGGTAGCATCATCTTCCAAGTGGATGGGTGAAGTATAAATGGTCGTTGGATCGCTTCCATCATCCGAGTAATAAATAACGGCTGAATCAGGTGCCGCGGTAATCCTTATGGTCACGGAATCAGGATATTTTACCTGGGGTGAGGGGATAAACTCGGGCATGCCTACTGGAGGTACGTTATACACCTCTGTTACTACCGGACTGGGTTTAAGGTCAGGTGCGTATGTAATGGCACTGATAATCGTGGTATCCTTCACAACGATTGGCCCGGTGTATTCCGTGGATGTATTATCCGGGGTTTCACCGCCCAGGGTGTAATATACAGTAGAATTGGCCGTAAGGGACGACAATTCAATTTCCGCTTGCGCGATGAATGTACCACCTTCGGGACTAAACATCGGGGCTTTGGCAATGGGTTCATAATTCAACGACAAGGAACTGGCCCTGTAGTTCATGCCCGATATCCATGCCCTTTCGCCTGGGGTTTCTTCCAGCGCTTTTATCACGAAAGTGATGGAATCATCCCCATTGATGATGGCCTCGTTCACGTATTCCGTGAGGTCTTCGCTGCCCAGGTTGAAGTATTTTCCTGAAGCGGTCAACACGTTTTCTGCCAGCAAATTATTACTTACTGAAGGTTTGTTGTTCCAGCTAACCGTGTTTTCCGACCAGGATACGTCATCTGCACCATATACACCAAATTGCAAGCTGTTCAGGTTTGGCGCCGAGCTATGTATAGCACCGTAAACGTTAAGGGTTGATGAAACAACTTCTCCATAGGCTCCACTGATGTCGTATTTCAAGAATACCCATTTAGAGGCATTGTTGGTTTCATCATTGATCAGGTGCATATCAGCTTCACCACCGTAATTGGCATCTGGATCCGCTTGCGAGATGTAACTATCGGCTACCACGGGGGCATCTTGCAGGGGTGGGTTCACCTCGTAGTTCAGCATTAGCTTGGTGGTCAGCTTGTAATTCATCTCGGCCATCCAACAACGGTTGTCCGTGTTATTGGTACCTTTTAATACAAAGCTTATCGAGTCTTGTCCGGCTAATATGGCTTCGTTCACGTAATGCGTGAAGGCATCACTGCTCCATACCGTGTCTTTAGCCGCACCGCGGGTCTCGGGCACGTAGGCTTCAATTAGTTTATCCCCGGCCGTGGGTTGGTTGTTCCATGTTACCGAACCTTCTGACCAGCTTTGATCGTCTACACCAAAAATAGAGACATAAAACTCATCGATCTTTGTTTCTTTTTGATCAATGTATAATGCGAGTTCTGCTTTTCCGGCCACGGTATTCGCCACTTCGCTAATATCGAACTTGATCAAAACATTTTTGCTGAGGCTTTCGGCCTTCCTGAGTTGCATATCCGAGGAATTGTTGTTGTTTTGGTCCGGGTTTTCCTCATCCACGTATGCATCGGCGATCACGGTAAGCGTATCGTTTTGGGCAAAGCTTTCGAACTCGAGTTCGAGCATGGGGCCCCAGGAACCGTCACCTTTTCCGGCCATCCATTTTAGTTGATCCCCATCACCGCTCTTGTAAGCAATCCCAAAAGCGATTTCGTTGTTGCCAATGGCAATAGTCTTATTGATATAATCAACTAAATTCGAGCCAACAGGGTTATATACCTTTCTATTTGATTCCTGGTCTAATACTACCGTAGCTAATTCCCCACTGGTAGAAGGCTTGTTGCCCCAATTTGTCGTATCCCTGGTAAATGCGTTCCCGGCTTCGGTTAATTTAACAGTCATGGTTGTGCCATCCTGCATATCCGAGCGAGTGGAGAATTTAGCCAATGATACTTTTTGCCCGTTGATGTTTTTCAATTCAAATTTCACGAAAGACATTACGGTGGAGTCTGTTGCCTTTCCAACGAAGAGATTAGAGTTGTGAAAATCCGCTCCGGTTGTTTCAGGATTTGCTTCAAAAACCGTTGCGTCGTTCATTGCATAGGTATTGTATTTTCTAGCAAAAGTCAATTCTAGCATGGGGCCCCAGGAACCTTCGCCTTTTCCGCCCATCCATTTAAATTGGTCCCCAGCACCTTCTTTATATTCAATCCCAAATGCAACTTCTTGTTTTCCATCAAGAATTTTGCTGTTGATATAGTCTACTAAAGCACTACCAACAGGTACATATGTTTTTCTATTGGATTCTTGATCGAGCACTACAGTAGCAAGTTCACCAGAAGTAGATGGTTTATTGTTCCATGTTGTCGTGTCCCGATTGAAGCTAGTACCAGCTTTGGTAAGTTTTGTAGTCATGGTTTGTCCATCTTGCATGTCGGAACGGGTTGAAAAATCTGCATTTTCCACGACTTTTCCTTGTAAGCCAGCGATGCTAAATTTCACGTAAGCAATCACCGTTGAGTCTGTAGCTTCGCCCACGAAAATATTAGAACCATGGAAATTGTTTACTGTTTTATCTGGTTGTGCCTCATATACTGTAGCGTCTGCAGTAGGCATCATGCTAAGCACAGGGTTGCCAGGGCCAAATTCCATCTCTAACACTGGCCCCCAGGAACCGTCGCCTTTTCCAGCGGCCCATTTAAACTGGTCGCCATCACCTGATTTATATTTGATGGCAAAAGCTAGTTCTTTCTTGCCAAGTAGTAGTTGACTATTCACGTAATCCGTTAAAGATGAACCTGCTGGAGTAAATATTTTTCTATTTGAATTTTCATCATATACTGTAGTTGCCAGTTCACCCGATGTAGAAGGTTTGTTGTTCCAATCGGTTGTATCACGTGTAAAATCAGTACCTGCTTCTGTTAATTTAACGGTCATGGTTGTTCCGTCTTGCATGTCAGAGCGGGTGGAGAATTCAACTTTATTAACAATTTGCCCTGATATTTTGCTGATATCAAATTTAACATATGCAATAACGGTTGAATCTGTTCCTTTGCCCACGAAGATATTAGACCCATGGTAATCAGCGGCGGTTGTTTCGGGCATGGCCTCGAAAACAGAAGCGTCATCAATGGCATAAGCAGAATAACCTGGAGTAAATGTAATTTCAAGCATTGGCCCATAAGAGCCATCTCCTTTTCCTCCCATCCATTTAAATTGGTCACCGTCACCTTCTTTATATGCTAAGCCAAAAGCAATTTCGGTAACCCCGCTCATGAGTTTCCCGTTGATGTAATCGATAAGACTGGTTCCCACTTCACTAAAGGTTTTCCGGTTGGAGTTTTCGTCATATACCACAGTTGCAAGCTCACCGGAGGAAGATGGTTTATTGTTCCAGTCAGTAGTGTCCCTTGTGAAGCCTGTACCTGCTTTAGTCAGTTTTACTGTCATGGTTTTCCCGTCTTGCATATCAGAACGAGTGGAAAAACCAGCTGATTCAATTAATCTACCAGAATACTGGCTAAAATCAAATTTCACGAAAGACATCACGGTTGAATCCGTTGCCTCACCCACGAAAAGGTTGGAATTGTGGTAACTCCCGCCAGTGGTCTCGGGCATTGATTCAAAAACGGTTGCGTCATCCGTAGGCATCAAAGTAATCGTTTGTGCCTTCGTGTACCCGCTCGCCATGAAGAATAGCAGAGCGAAAAACAAATAGTAAAAGTTTAATTTTTTCATAAGGATTTATGTTTTTAGATTGACAAAAAATAAAGTCAGTTTCAAAACTACAGGAAAACGGTTGTTTGGGAATGGAAATATGTCCCATTCCCATAGGATAAATGTGTCTATTATTAAATTGTCATGATATATGGACATATTCATG
>CAZKIR010000074.1:8629-12520 GCA_964552835.1 uncultured Bacteroidales bacterium | reverse complement strand
AGTACGGAGTAAAAACCGTCCTTGATCCAAGGGGGGCAAAAAAAACCGGTATAATCTTTCTTGATAGGTAAATTCAGCAACATAGTTTCCTTGTTTATTGCAGGGCAAAAACAATAACTGCCCCAAGCCTTGCTCGTCAACATGTATCTTTTGTAAGCTATCACCTCCTAAACTCCTTAAGGTCCCTTGAATTTTAACGGGTTCGAGTTTCTTGTTATAAGCTAAAAATACCAGCTTATTTTCCATGCCACTCGACAAAGTGCCCCCTTCGACGGCAATTTCAACAAATAATTGGTCTAGTTTCTGCCAAATCGTATCATGTGGCATCACGGGTATTCTATTATATGGGTTTATTACTTTTATTCTTTTTTGAAAATAATAATTGGGCCCTTGGTTCCTCATCCAATTAGTATAAGCCCTGATAATATAATTTCCACTGCCCGTCTCTTTAGGAATAGAAAGCATTCCATCAGCTATTCCTTTCTTTAAAGGGGTTTTAATCCTATGGATTGGTTCGTTTCTTGAATTCAGCAACTCGACATAGGCCACTTTACTAAAATCAAGAAGCTGATTGGTTGAAGCATCGACCAAATAAGTTTTAAACCAAATGTTTTCACCTGTAAGATAAAAATTTCGGTCGCAATGCAGGTATATTTTTTCTTGAAGGTAACTCGATTCGTAGCGCTTAAAATTTCGTGTTAATTCCTCAGCCGGGTATATCCCTTGTGCCAAAACATGATATGGGAACATTGGCAAAACAAGCAAGGCAAATAAAAATGTATAAAAATATAGTTCGATTTTAAGAATATTGATTGACATGGTTTTGTTCACTTTAAATAATTAATTCCAAAAATTTGGCTCATTGGCTTTCCCGCCAGATAACGTACAATCATAACAAGAAGGGTAATTCACCAGGAAAACAAAATAATCATCATACTGGGTAATAAAATAGGGTCCGTCTATTATGGTATAACCCTCTTCATAATAAGGTGCTAAAAGCGAATCATGATAAGCAACTTGTATTCCCTCACAATATTTAAATTGTCCTTCAACATAAAAATTGCCTGGCAATTGTTCCCTTTCAATAAATATTCTATTATTGCTAACGCCCGAGGCCTGAAAATAACCCAACACGGGTATACCTTCGTCCTTCACGTGATGGATATTGCCCCTTATCTCCGCGGGGGTAGGATCAAACAAAGAACCAGTGTTCTTGTTGTAATTTTCCAAACTATTCCAAAAATGAAAAGCTTCTTGAGTCAAGGCAAATTGTTTCACGAAAATACTATACTTGATCGCTAACCTTTCACTTTCGGGCCCGACAAAATGCAATTCTTCATCTTTAACCACGTCATTTTTTAGTGTTTCTGTTGATTTGATCATAATTTTACTCGAGTTTTCATACATCCAGCACCGCCGTCTATCTCCCAGTGATGGCAAAATAAATGGTACGGTATACTCCCATACCTCCTCGAACTGCCAACGATAATAGCGGGTTTTATTTGTTGGATCACTCGTTGAGATATATATTTGAACGCCTATTTTTTCGTTATTTTCCCTTTCTTCCCGGACGAACTTCCAGTTAACACTTTCGATAGGTGGCGATTCTTTTAATACCTCATAATCGGATTCATAAATCTCCCCATCCCTTGTTTCAACGTGCAATTTATATTCTTTCCAAATCTTTCCTTTAAAACTCGAGTTTTCCGAAAAATACTGGCCTTCCCGTTTTTCGTTAAACCATCCTGAATCTTCCCCATCCTTGCTCATGATTTTCACTTTGGCACCGGTTTCAGGGGCTCCCGATGTCTCATCATATGCGTAGCTCCTTGATAAAAAAACTTTATAAGGCCCCTCCTCATTGGTAATCATCCCATCTACTACCAGTATATCCTTATACTTTTCAAGCTTTGGTTCAAAAGGCTCTACGCAAGCCCCAAACACGAAAAGCATAGAAATAAAAAACCAGGTATACATTTTTGCCTTTTTAATCATAATTAAAATTTAAAATTATATGTAATCGTGAAAATCGGACGTGCAAAAACAGACAGTTTATAACCTTTTACTTTTCGGCCTTCCGTGTCAAAGTAAATTGAATACACGTTACTCCTGCCTAAGACATTATATAATGAAAAAGACAATGAACTATGTGCTAACTTTTTCGATTTCAAATTTCCCTCGAGGTTAGCAGATAAATCCAAGCGGCAATAATCTGGTATACGATACTCGTTACGTTGGGTATAATGTAACAAGGAAATATTTTGTAACCTGTATTGAGCGGCGGGGTATGTAATTGGCCTACCCGTACTATAAGTAAAATTACTGCTAAGGCTAAAGCGCCTTGAAAACTTGTAGTTGGCAACCATGGTAAAGTCATGGGGTTTGTCATAATTAGCCGGGAAATATTCCCCACCATTAATTTGCTCCCTGGGGTGTTCACTGTCTACTTTCATTAAAATACGGGAATAGGTATAGCTGGCCCAACCATTCAGCCTCCCGTGCTTTTTCTTTACCATTACTTCAGCACCATATGCTTGTCCAACGCCACTAACTAAATCTGTTTCAATACGGGGGTTTAGCAATAACTCGGCCCCTCCCTTGTATTCTATCATATCTTTAATCCGCTTGTAATATATTTCAGCAGAAGTCTCGATCTCCCCATTTTTAATATCCCGGTAATACCCTACTGCCAGTTGATCCCCTACTTGTGGTGCAATATGTTTATCACTTAATTTCCACGTGTCCGTGGGAGAAATAGCTGTAGTATTAGAGAGCATATGCAAATATTGTCGCATCCGGTTATAAGAAAGCTTTAAGGAATGGATTGCATTGATTTTATATCGGATCGAAGCCCTTAGCTCTGGCCCGTGATAATTTTTCACTACTTGACCTTTGCCGTATTTGGTGCTGTCCTTAACATTTGAAAGCTCAAGGGGCAAATCTTCGTAATAATCGAAAGTCTCTATCGGGCCAAACATGGTAAACATGGAATACCGAATACCGCCATAAAGCAATAAATTAGCGTTTAACTTAACCTCATCGCTAAAAAACAAGGCCGTTTCATTGGCCTTTTCATTTTGCATGTTTAAATGTTCTACCAAAGATTCGTCATGGTTGGGCGTGAAATTACCAGGCCTTAAATTGTACCATACGCTGTTTAACCCAAATTTGTACTTGTGGTTGTTTTCAGCAAAATAAGAGAAAACGGCTTTGGCTTCAGAATAGTCGATATTATATCCCATGTTAAAAGCCGTGGTAGGATAATTCTTACTGGAAATATTATATGAATAATTGCTATAAACGGCGCTGAAATTACCAATAAGTTTGTTAGTAAACACGTGGCGCCAGCGAAGGCTCCCGTTTCTATTATTATAATTATATACCGTATCTGCATTAAACTTAAAATAATCTGAACTATTGTAAACCGTAAAATTAATTGTATTATTATCATTTATACTATAACTCATTTTACCCGTGATATCGTAAAAGGAAGCTTCGCTGTTTTTTATTTCTGGCTTGTTCACCCGGTCAAGTAACCAATCTGAATATGTAGCCCTTCCGCCGATCAAGTATGATCCCTTGTCTTTAACAACCGGGCCTTCAAAAAGCAAACGGCTTGTTACCGGACTAATACCCCCTTGACCAGCGAATTTTTTGCGGTTTCCTGTTTTAGTGTCAATATCAAACACAGAGGATATCCTTCCACCATATTCAGCAGGTATACCACTTTTATACAATTCAAAATCACTCACCATATCCGGGTTAAATGCCGAGAAAAAACCGAAGAAATGTGAGGAATTAAAAACAGGGGCTTCATCCAGCAATATAAGGTTTTGATCGGTACTACCACCCCTCACGTTAAAACCAGATGCCCCTTCTCCTACAGTTTGG
>CAZKIR010000074.1:2043-8619 GCA_964552835.1 uncultured Bacteroidales bacterium | reverse complement strand
ACCCCGGGCAACAAAAGGGCTGCCTTTAAAATATCTGCTTCACCCATTGCCGTAGGAATTAATTGAATGGTTTTCATTTCCACCTTTTCCATGCCCATTTGCAATCCCGTAACATTATGGTATTTATCTGCCTTCACGACAACGCCCCTGAGTTGGGTAATCTTGCTCTTTAAATCCAGGTTCAATTTTCCGTCTGAATACACGATAACATGCCTTGTTTCGTCTTCATACCCTAAACTGTGAAAAGTAAGCTCATGCCTTCCTCGCGGCATCTTTATCATGAAATACCCGGACGGATCGGTTATCGTGCCAGTTTGCAAGTCTTCCACGTATATTACAGCCCCGATAACAGGTTCGCCCGTTTCCATTTCACGCACGGTCCCGGAAAGTATCGCCTCTTCTCCTCCCTTGTTCGCGGGATTGCCAATGGAAATAATTTGATTACGGATAACATTTTTGTTCCTGGCTTCATCCTTTTTCCTGTCTATTTCTTTCTGAAGGCTATCTTGATACTCGATATAATCCTGGTTAACAAACAAATCCTTATCAATCTCGGTTTTAATAGCATATCCCCGGGACAAGACAATATCGTGGGCCCCATTAGTAATATAATGGAGGTCTGTTGGTTTTAATATTATTGCCAGTACTTCACCTAGTGGTTTGTTAGCCGTGCTCACCTCAACTTTCAGGTCTTTTACCCAATCTTCTTGATAATAAAAACGAAGGCCTTGTGTTTCGTAAATTTTTCTTACAAACTCCGTAAATGAATAACCTTGGTAATTTTTCCCGATAAAAATATTATTTGATTGAGAAAATGCCGGTAAGGCCAGGATGAGAAGTATAGTTATTATCTTAATTTTTTTCATTAATTGGTTGTTTTCAAGCTCATGTAATAATTCATTAAATTTTTCCAAGCCCTTTTAGGCGATTGCCTTACTGAAAACCCCGTTTTTCTCATGTATTTTCTCATCGCCTTTTTCTCATCCTTCATCACGCTAAGGATATTCCATCTAAAATGGATTTTTTTAAACTGGTTATTCCTTCCCACGTATATTTTTTTTCGATAATTATATGCCCGATCCTGTGTAGAAATATATTTTTCATGTAAAAAATAACATGTAATAAAGCCGCTATCGAAAATTTCTTCATAATACCCATCTTTCAAGTTATCCGTGTTATCCTTTAGGTTAATAAACCAAGAACTTCCTATTTCGAAACGGCTGATTTCTTCCTCGTTCATTTTAACCACGTGTGATCCTGATACAGAAAAATAATAACAAAGCAGGTACCCGTTCAAGATATCATACCTTAACTGCAAGGGACCATACATTTTATCATTCATGATAACCTGTCCTTCTAACCATTGCCTTGTATTAAAAAAAGGATGCCCCTCTCCAGGTGGATAGCTTCCAGAAAACAATACCCCGTTTAAAAAATATGAATCATGATTTAACAAATCCGTGTATTCAGATACCAGGTTTCCCTTACGTGAAGACAACGATTTTTTCTTTTGGAAACCATATTGGCCATAAGAACCATAAATAACCATTAAAATAAAAAACAAACAAATATTGGTACGCTTCATCTAACTAATATATTTAGGATTTTACCCGAATTCGGTGAAAACCGACAATTTCTATGTCGGGGTTATCTGCCAATTGGCGGAAAACGTTTTTTCACTTTCCCGACATTTCATTTACTGGACAAGCTGTTCAAACCGCTCAACTTAGATTTTAGTTCCCATCACGACTCATGCAACTATAAATATCATCTTACCATGGGTCCAAACAAAACCGAAAGACCTCCGGAACTTCTTTCAGGATAGTGTCGAATTTCTAAAAAGACGGTAAAAAAGAAACAATCCCCTACGGTTTTACAAAATCATTTCTTTTTTATTTGTATTTTTGAATTTACAAAATTTTTAAGCCTCAAAATATAGAATATAGTAGGATAGTTTTTTACAAACTGCCATAAATGGCTGGGTTATTCTCATGATTAACCAAATTTGTTGAGGTCGCGTTAACTTGTAAACAAAAAACACAACCATGAAAATCGTTATTGCCCCTGATTCATTTAAAGAAAGCTTATCAGCCTGGGAAGCGGCCAACCATATCGAGGCAGGTTTACTAAAGGTGCGAAAAGATATTGATACATTGAAAATTCCCCTTGCCGATGGAGGCGAAGGCACGGTAGATGCACTGGTGAAAGGCACAGGTGGTAAATACATAAAAACCAAGGTTATGGATCCTCTCAACCGCGAAATAGAAGCTATATTCGGGATACTAGGGGATGCTGAAACCGCTGTTATTGAAATGACAGCAGCATCGGGGATTGCTTTGTTAAAAAACCACGAGAAAGACCCACTAGTTACCAGCACTTATGGTACCGGACAGCTTATCAGGAGAGCCTTAGACGAGGAGTGCAAGAAAATTATTATCGGGCTGGGTGGCAGTGCCACGAACGACGGTGGCGCAGGCATGGCACAGGCCCTTGGTATTAAATTCCTGGACGATGATTACCAACAAATCGGGCCGGGTGGTGGACAATTATCAAACATTAAATTAATTGATGTTTCGGGTATTGACCCACGGTTAAAAAACTGCCGGGTAATCGCGGCATGCGACGTGAACAACCCTTTAACCGGACCTGGTGGGGCATCCAGGGTATACGGGCCACAAAAAGGGGCGGATGAAAAAAGCGTGGAATTACTAGATAAAAATCTAAAACATTACGCGGCCTTGATCCATAAATTCATGAAAATTGATGTTGATCATATTCCCGGGGCAGGTGCCGCCGGGGGTATTGCCGCTGGTTTAATGGCATTTTGCAATGCCTACCTAAAACCAGGGTTCGACATTATCAAAACATATTTAAACCTGGAAGAAAAGATTAAAAATGCTGATTTGATCATAACGGGCGAGGGAAAAATTGATGCCCAGACAAAATACGGGAAAACCCCCTATGGCATGGCACAATTGGCAAAAAAATATTCTATCCCGGTTATAGGGCTGGCCGGGATGCTGGGTAACGGGTACGAAGAGCTTTACCAAAAAGGCTTTAAAAGCTTGTTTAGCATAGCCGACAGGCCCATGGGCCTGGATGAATCCATGGAAAGGGCAGCCGAATTATTGGCCTCGGGAGCGGAAAGGGTTTTTAGGGCGATGCTATAATTATTTTTCAACTTTTATAAAGCGGGAAGGGATATCCCGGTATTCTTCAGGCATGTCAGGAATACCATTGCCATCAATGTCCGGGAATGTTTTCACGAAATATTGCAGGGCAGTCCATTCTTTTCCTTCTTCAATAACCGGTGTAGACGGGGCCATGTCGATAATGGATTTTTGTATTTCTTTATAAGGCCTGCCCTCGGCATCCATGGGCTTAACATTTACAAGCCCAAGACTCATCCGCCGGATCATGCCCACGAACTCGAGCATGTAAGCGTTTGCTAACAAGTTGTATAATGTATCGTTTTTTCGGCTAAAATCCATCTCGGTTAACCTGCCATCGGGGTGCGATAATTCCATTTTTTGTACTCTACGAAAAAGCGCCCTCTCGGGATCATAAAATACCTGCAAGCCCGACAAATACGTGTAAGCCCCTTTATTAGAAGGGTACACGGCCAACAACAATTCAAAAACCTTTTTTAATTCCTTGGCTGTTAAATGCACCAGGGCCAGGGGATAGCCCGGAATACTGTCGTTGCCCTTGCCCAATGAAACAACGCGGAACAAGTCGGGAATGGCTTGTTGGCCCTTTACTATATCTGCCCGTATGCCACCGGCCGCGATCATGGCAATATCGGCACCGCACGATGTTTTATCGTTCACGTAGGTATACATCGCGTCAACAATAAAAGGGCCAAGGTTGCTGTTTTCCAAACGATTTTCTTCATCACAAATCAAAGGAAAACTTGTTTCTAAGAAATGCCCAATGGTTGCAATATCTCACGGCTTATCCTTTCTTGTTGTATCTCAATGGCAGATTGTATGTCTTCGGCACCTTTTACCTTGTCGTCGACTACAAGCATCTCGTAACTTGTCACCTTCACGCTATCAGCTGTAACCAACAAGCTTAACTTGCCCATGTTAGCACCATACGAACCCGTTTGGAGCACGGGGGTGCCGTCCACGTAAACGGGTTCTTTCAAAAACGTGTGCGAATGCCCGCTGATGATCACGTCAATATCCTTAACTTTCTTGGCCAGTTTAATGTCCTCACCTTCCCATTCGCCATTTTCGTTTTGCCTAACCCCGCTATGGGACAAACAAATAACTACATCAGCTTGCTGATCTTTTTTTAATTCCCTGGCCATTTTCTTGGCAGCTTTAACAGGTTTTACAAATTCAACAGGGTGGGATTGAGGGGCAACTGAAGCTGCTTCTACTCCCAGGAGGGAAAAAATACCAATCTTCTTGTTACCAATAGTCACGATCTGGTATGGTTTAATAATCCGCTGATCATATAATGCCTTTAAAGCATCATCCGCCGTGTCTTTTTTTTGAAATTTCATGTTGGAAAGCAACAAATCCGGTATCGAATCTTTTTCAGCTGATACCTGAATAATCCTTGCCAAATCGCCAGGGCCAAAATCAAATTCATGGTTCCCAATACTCACGGCATCGTACCCCATTTTTTTCATCAAGGGAAGTTGAAACCCGGTTTCCAATTCAAGGGCATGAAAAAGGGTACCCATTAAAAAATCTCCTGCATCAAGGGCCAAAACCCGGTTTGGGTTGGCCATTTTTTCTTCCCGTATCATGCTTGCCAAGCGGGCAAACCCGCCCCGTGTAGAATCGTCATGGATACTCGTTGGCGTGTATGCCGCCTCGGGCGAGAACCCGTTTAACCTGGAATGCAGGTCATTCGTGTGCAAAATGATCAATTCCTCTTGGGCGATGCCCGGTAAAAATAGCAGGAAAGCAAGTATAATGGTGATAATATGCTTCATATACTGTTTTGCTTGTTCGCTGTTCAAATATATGGCTAAATATATAATTCGATTAAACTTTACAATTAATTTTTCATTAAACTTGCCCTTGGAGTAACGGGATGCTATCGATTTTGTTTCGAAGCCCCGAGAGGACTTTATACAATATTCATTTTTTTCCACGATAGTGAGTTTGGCTGGTTGTATTTATCTTATTAATTTTGTGCTGGTTTTGGAACTTAATCTGTAACATCCACAAAAAAAATTAGCATGAAAGTTGTCGCGTTTAACGGGAGCCCGAGAAAAAACGGGAACACCTCTATCTTACTCGATGAGGTGTTAGGGGCATTAAAAAAAGAAAACATTGAAACAGAACATGTTCACATTGGCGGGAAGGCCATTCAAGGTTGCACGGCTTGCATGAAATGCAAGGAAAACATGGACAAAAAATGCGTGTTGCCAAATGACCAGGTAAATGAATGGATGGAAAAAGCCTTTGCCGCTGATGGAATCCTTCTGGGTTCACCAACGTATTTTTCAGACATGACACCCGAGATGAAAGCCTTTA
The DNA here is from genome assembly GCA_964552835.1 of uncultured Bacteroidales bacterium. Taxonomy (GTDB): domain Bacteria; phylum Bacteroidota; class Bacteroidia; order Bacteroidales; family CAYFUP01; genus CAZKIR01. Next base: position 3,121 of record CAZKIR010000074.1, on the reverse strand, counting down.
TCGATCGCCTGGGATATGTTAACCTCGCCAACGGGAACATGATGCGCCGCAAGATTGGGGCTTCGGTAGTGGCTGTCCGCCGAGGCGGGGGGGTACACGTGTTCGACTCCATGAACCATCTTTTTCAAATATCCGAGATGATCATCGTGAGCGGAACATACTGGAACCTTGGTTTTGGCCGGGAAAAAGGTGAAGTTAAAGAAGACCACGAGGGTATCCGGAACATGAGGAGCCTGGGGGAAAACATGGCTTGGCTGCTTCATAAGATAAATACTTGAACCGTTATAAGCTAAACGAAGCAGTATTTTTGAATAACTCACGGGCTTCCCGCTAAAAACAATAGCGCTATCTTTTTAAAATGCTGTTTAACCTATATTTATATAATCTATGATAAGAATATAAAAACAAAATAGAAGGAAACAAGATGTTTTTTTCGTATTTTTGAGCATATTTAGGTGATTTTTATTATTTTGAACTGCTAACAAAAACCAACTAAGTTACTTGTATGAATAATCTAAACTACGGGGTAATAGGGAATTGCAGGAGCGCTGCACTGGTTTCGGACAAAGGCAGTATAGACTGGTGCTGCCTGCCTGACTTTAATTCGTCTTCTGTTTTTGCCAAAATCCTGGACAATAAAATTGGTGGGGAGTTTTCAGTACACCTGGAAGATGGCTACACGGTGCAGCAAGAGTACATGCAAAGTACCAATATCCTGATCACCCGTTTTTCGAAAGAAGAAGACGTGTTCGAAATAATAGATTTCATGCCCCGTTTTCAATCCGAAGATGGTTCATTTTTCCACCCCCCGGATATAGTGAGGTTCGTTAAGCATATATCAGGCCACCCGAGGGTAAAATTTATTTATGACCCGAAATTATGCTATGCCGAGCACGAGACCAAAACAATTATCGAAGATGAATATATAAAAAGTTTCACGACAAAAGGGGTGTATGAATCCGTTTACCTCTACACGAACTTTGATTTTAACCAAGTTGTAAACGGGGAAACAATTGATATTAAAAACGATGCTTATTTCTTGTTAAGTTATAACCAAAAAATAGAAGAAATAAAGCTA
>CAZKIR010000074.1:0-2033 GCA_964552835.1 uncultured Bacteroidales bacterium | reverse complement strand
CTTAAATTACAGCGCACCAAGGAATACTGGTTAAAATGGGTACAACGGACATACCGTTACCGCAAGTACAACAAGGAAATCGTCCGCAGCGCCCTGGTATTAAAACTTCTTACTTTCCAGAAAACAGGCTCTATCCTGGCCGCTGTTACCACTTCCATTCCCGAGACCATAGGCGGTTTAAGAAACTGGGATTACCGCTATTGCTGGCTACGTGACGCCTCCATGATCATCAAAACCCTTACCCAACTAGGGCACTCCAATAGCGCGAAATGGTTCCTGGATTTCTTGATGGACCTAATCCCTGCCAAAGACGAAAAAATCCAGATAATGTATGGTATCCGTGGCGAGAAAAGGCTTACCGAAACCACCCTGGACCACCTCTCGGGGTACGGGCATTCCAAACCCGTGCGGATTGGTAACAGTGCCTATTTGCAACGGCAGAAGGATATTTACGGGGTATTGATGGACGTGATTTATCAAAACTTCAGGTTGTACGTGCGTTCCCAGGAGGGTAGTGAAGAACTATGGACCCTCGTGCGAAATATCGTGAAAATCGTAGAAAAAAACTGGACCAAACCCGATAAAGGCATCTGGGAGATCAGCAGCGAACAAAAACATTTCACTTTCTCCAAGGTATTATGCTGGGTATCGATAGACAGGGGGATGAAAATCGCCAAAATGCTAGGTAAAAGCAATTACGAGAAACAATGGCGGCAACTGCGCGATGAAATTAAAGGGAATATTATTGAAAACGCCTGGAAAGAAGAATTACAAACTTTCACCCGCTCGTACGAGGAAAACGACCTGGAGGCTGCCAACCTGCTGATGGAACGGTATGGTTTTATCGAAGCCAACGATCCGAAATACGTCCAAACAGTGAAAGCCACCCAAAAAGACCTCTTGCACGAGGGCCTCATGTTCAGGTACCGTACAAAAGATGATTTTGGCGAGCCTACCTCATCATATACCTTGTGTACTTTCTGGATGGTTGAAAGCTTGTATAAAATTGGCGAGGAAGAAGAGGCAGAAAAATTATTCCAACAGGTATTAAAATATAGCAACCACCTGGGATTATATAGCGAAAATATTGATTTCGTGTCAAAACAACTGTTGGGGAACTTTCCCCAGGGTTCTTCTCACTTGGCTTTGATAGATGCGGCCATCACCTTGGCAAAAAACAACTACTCCCGGTAAAAATGAAAATAGCCTAAAAACCCTTCAATAAAATTAAACCTTTATGGATTTGATACTGGAACAAATAGACTGCGTCATCCTGGCCTATAACGAGTACGTGGGCGGATATTTATTGTTGCTCGTGCTCATCCCGGCAGGCATTTATTTTACCGTCAAATTTAAATTTTTACAAGTTACCCGGATTAGGCACGCCTTCCAAATTATTAGCGGAAAATTTGACCGGGCAGAAGATGCCGGGGACATCAACCATTTTCGCGCCCTTACCACTGCCCTATCCGCCACGGTGGGAACGGGGAATATAGTGGGCGTGGCCCTGGCCATTTATTTTGGTGGCCCGGGTGCCATTTTCTGGATGTGGATAACGGGTTTCCTGGGCATGATGATAAAACTGGTAGAATGCACTTTATCTTTAAAATACAGAAAAATACACGAGGACGGCAGCGTTTCGGGCGGACCCATGTATTACCTGGAATATGGCTTGCGCGCGAAGCTCGGCAAATGGGCCAAGACCCTGGCCATTGTTTTTGCCTTTGCCACCATACTATGCTCTTTTGGCACGGGCAACATGGCACAGTCCAACTCCATGGCCGATATTCTTGACGCCAACTACGGGGTGCCGGTTTGGGCCACGGGCCTGGTTATCGCTTCCCTGGTTTTCATGGTCATCGTGGGCGGCATCAAGCGGATTGCCCGGATAACCTCCAAACTCGTTCCCTTCATGGCTTCCTTATATTTTATTTCTTGCATCGTGATTATAGCGATCTTTTTTCAAGAGATACCCCGTGCTTTTGGCATGATTATATCCGACGCGTTCACGGGCACGGCGGCCACGGGCGGTT
>CAZKIR010000073.1:11917-12531 GCA_964552835.1 uncultured Bacteroidales bacterium | reverse complement strand
CCCGTGGTTGTTGCCAAGGTGCTTGGCAAAGTGAAAGTTACCATTGGACATGATCCGGTGACTATTGAAAAATTGGATAAAATGGGGGCAAAGCATGTGGATACAGGGCATGGCGAAGTTATCGTGGACGAGGAAAACTTGGTTGTTACCACTCCTTGTTACATGCTAGATGCAACCATCGCGCAAATAGGCGAAGGGGCAGATAAGGTGGTAAAGGCTTTGATAAACTTATAACAAGCCCCTTTCATACAAGAAAATAATTTCTTCAATCAGCCTGTCCTTGCCCGTGGCATCATATTCTGATTTTAAATTTGAACCAAATAAACGGGCAAGGGCCTGCCAAAACACGGCAGAAAACGAGCCCTTGTATTCTTTAAGGATATCATAAGAAGTATTCCCTGTTTCCCTGTCAACGAGTTTAATTAATAAACGCCCCTGGGAAATGGTCAAATGTTTCAAGTCTTCACCAAATTCATCCATGAGTTCTTCTTCCAACTGGCCCATGTATTTCCGTTTTGCCCTCTCGCTTTCCAATGATTGATAATGCTCGTTCATTTCCTTAAATTTCTTGCTTGCCAACTTGGCATATGGGTACACGGTTTTCACGTTTCTGA
>CAZKIR010000073.1:0-11907 GCA_964552835.1 uncultured Bacteroidales bacterium | reverse complement strand
AGCGCTGCCAGGGGTACCTGAACTCTTTACGCGTGTAGGGCACAACATATACTTCTTCCATCTCCACGTGGGGCATGAGTTTTCCTTCCACTTCCAGGGCAGGTAATACTTTTTTTCTGAGGCTATCAGGCGTTTCTTGGCCACTTGCCTGTACCAGCATGAAAAATGGTGCCAATAAGGTTACCAGGAAAAATCTCATACTCGCTAAAAATCAATTATTGTGCCATCTTATTTTTCGTATCTTTATAACATGAAAAAGGAGAATCAATATATTGACATTGAGATTGATAAACTCACCAGATCAATTGAAAATGTTAAGACTGGTGATAGTTTTGAAACAGATGTACTGCTCCTTGACACCAATGATCTAAAATCGATCACAAAGAAAAATAGCTGGCATTTTGACTGGAAAGGTGAGTTTAAGAAGGTTGACAGTGACGTGTATAAATTAACTATTCGAAATAACTTGACAGTTATTCAAGGATTAATAAGTGTTACAGAGCGAGTTGATCATGTATATGCATCTTATTGAAAGTGCTTCATTCAATCGAGGGAAAGACAAGGTTTATTTAGGAGTACCTGGAAACTTAGTTGCATACGCTTGTAAACTCGCATTTCATCGAGGCTTTGACGGTTATCTTTCCTTTTTGTCAAAATCAACTTTGATTGAGCATTATGAAAGAACTCTTGGAGCATAACAGGTTGTCATTAAACATTGCCCCTTTTTTCGTGTTTATTCAAAGGCAGTAAAAAATGCCTACCTTTGTTTAAAGTAAAAAAGGGTGTTGATTTATGGACAAGAACGACAGGAAATATTCAAACGAGGACATCACGGTTTATTGGAAACCTTCGGAATGCATTCATTCCACTATTTGCTACAAGGAGTTACTGGAAGTTTTTAACCCGGCCAGGCGACCATGGGTAAACATGAAGGGCGCGGCTACCGATAAAATCATTGATATCGTGAAAAAGTGCCCTACCCAAGCCCTTTCTTACACGTGGAATGATGGGAAAAAATCAGAAAAACCCCCGGAAAAAGATCTGGAATTTGCCCCGGGAAATCGAGATGAAGACAATGATGTGGTCATCGAACCGGTAAAGGGCGGCCCTTTGCTGGTAAAAGGGACTATTACCATCCTTGGGTCAGGAGGGGTTGAAATCCATAAAGCAAATTCCGCCAATTTTTGCCGGTGCGGTGGCTCCAGTAAAATGCCGTTTTGCGATGGCACGCACAAGAAAATTGGTTTTGAAAAGTAATTCATTGATTGTTGGCTAGTATGCTCGAGATTATTTTGTTCTTCCTAGCTGGTTTACCAATTGGCTGGGCTTTAAAAAACCGGCGAAAGATCGTGGGTGCATTGGAAAAAATGAGCAATATTTTAATATATGCTTTGCTATTCGTGCTGGGTGTGGCTATTGGAGCGAATAAAAAACTAATTGCCGATTTCGCCGAGTTGGGATTGCAATCGCTTTTAATATCTTTCTTTGCTATAGGGGGCAGCTTAATTTTGGCATGGTTGGTTTACAAGCTATTTTGGAAATGAAAAACAGCCTGATTATATTGTTGTTTTTTCTTGGTGCTATCGCGTTATTAAGCAACATTATCCGGGAAGTGACGACCCTGCTCCTGGCCCCGGTTATAGTGAAAGTTTTTGGCCGGTTATCGCCTATTTCTTCAGGAGGGGCTACCTCCATGGATGTAACTTTGCCCGTGGTTATCCGTTTTTCTGGCGAAGAATATGCTTTTGCCTCGGTAGCCCACGGGATTATTTTATCTTTGCTTGTCCCTATAATTATCACGGCCATATATAATACCTAAGATAATTGTATATTAGGCAAAACTGATCCAGATATTTTCACGTGTAAAAAAGCTAATTATGGATATCCAAGTTTATTCCGAAACCGATAAGCTACAGGCAGTTTTGCTGCATGAACCCGGTCCCGAGATAGAAAATATGACACCCGAAAATGCAGAAAGGGCCTTGTATAGCGATATTTTGAATTTGCCTGTTGCCAAACAAGAATATGCCCAGTTTCATGGGGTATTAAAAAAAATTTCGAAAGTATATCTTGTAACTGATTTATTGAAAGAAACCCTTGTTCAGGAACCTGCCAAAAACGAGTTAATTTATTCGATCTGTCAGTTAGAAGGCACTGATATGCAAGGCTTACAGGAATTACCTCCCGATCTGTTGGCAAATATCCTGGTCGAGGGCCTTCTCATGGAAAAAGATACCCTTTCCAAATTCTTGAGCGATGACCGTTTTGCCTTGATGCCCTTGCATAATTTCTTTTTTACCCGCGATCCTTCTTTTACTATACATGATGAAATTTTTATCAGCCGTATGGCTAAACCCGTGCGTGCCAGGGAATCTGTTATTTTAGAAAGTATTTTCCATCACCATCCTCTTTTCAAGCATAGTAAAATCGTGAATCTGCAAGCTTTAACAGGAAATACCCGTGCTTCTATCGAGGGCGGCGATATACAAGTCGTTAACGATCGCGTTATCCTGGCCGGCCTGGGCGCTCGTACCAATTCTGCCGGAATAGACATGTTGGTGGAACATTTCAAGCAAAAAAACATGAAAAAAGAATTTATCGTGCAAGTATTGCCGAAATCGCCCGAGTCGTTTATTCACCTCGACATGGTTTTTACTATCCTTGGCAAGCATGAATGCCTTGTTTATGAACCTTTTTTGAAAAGCCGTTTTCCAACTATCCGTATATCTATTGATCAAGGAGGAGTGAAAATTACTGAAGTCTTGAATATATTGGATGGCTTGCAACAAGTGGGCCTTGATTTTGAACCAGCGTTTTGCGGGGGTCGGGGCGATAGTTGGGTACAAGAGCGGGAACAATGGCATAGCGGGGCTAATTTTTTGTCTTTTGGCCCGGGCCAAGTGATTGGCTATGCCCGTAATAATTATACCTTTGATGAACTATCTAAAAAAGGGTACCAGGTCATTCCGGCAAAAGAAATGATACAAGGTACCAAAGAAACCCATCCTGGAGAAAAAATAGCCGTTGCCCTGGATGGCTCCGAGCTGCCAAGGGGAGGCGGCGGGGCAAGGTGCATGTCCATGCCCTTGAACCGCGTATAGAAAACCAAAAATCAGTTAATCTATTCTATAACAGCTCTTTAACCTTAGTCGCCGCCTCTTGTAAAGTAATCGCGGAATATACTTTTAATCCAGAATTATCGATAATTTCTTTCGCTTCTTTCGCGTTGGTACCTTGCAGGCGCACGATTACCGGTATGTTGATATCCCTAATTGAATGATAAGCATCCACCACCCCTTGCGCAACCCGGTCGCACCGTACGATACCACCAAAAATATTGATCAAGATGGCTTTCACGTTCGGGTCTTTAAGAATGATCCGGAACCCGGCTTCCACGGTATTCACGTTGGCTGTGCCGCCCACGTCAAGAAAATTGGCCGGATCGCCGCCGGCCAGCTTGATCATGTCCATGGTGGCCATGGCTAGTCCAGCACCGTTTACCATGCAACCTACATTGCCGTCTAGTTTAATAAAGTTGAGGTTATATTCCCCGGCTTCTACCTCGGTGGGGTCTTCCTCTGTCAGGTCGCGCATGTTGGCAATCTCTTCATGCCGGTACAACGCGTTGTCATCAATGTTTACCTTGCAATCTGCTGCAAAAACCCGGTCATCGGAGGTTTTGAACACCGGGTTTATCTCGAAAAGAGAAGCATCAGATTCCTTGTAAGCCTTGTAAAGGGCGGATACAAACTTGGCCATTTCCTTGAAAGCTTTTCCTGACAGCCCCAGGTTAAAAGCGATCTTTCTTGCTTGAAAGGCTTGCAGGCCGATGCCTGGCGAAATTTCTTCCGTGAAAATTAAATGGGGCGTTTTTTCCGCCACGCTTTCAATATCCATTCCCCCTTGGGTTGAATACATGATAATGTTTTTCCCGGTAGCACGGTTTAATAATATACTCATGTAATATTCTTTTACCTCGCTTTCGCCCGGGTAATAAATTCCTTGTTCGATGAGTACCTTGTTTACTTTTTTCCCGCCCGGGCCTGTTTGATGGGTAACCAGGTGCATTCCCATGATTTCTTTGGCATACTGGCCTACCTCTTCCAGGTTTTTCGCGATTTTCACGCCACCGCCTTTACCGCGCCCGCCCGCGTGTATTTGGGCTTTCACGGCCCAACTGTCCAATCCTGTCTTGGCTTTTATATCAAGGGCTGCTTGCTTGGCTTTCTGGATGCTTTCAATTACAATCCCCTCGGGGACTGCTACCCCGTGTTTTTTCAGTAAAGATTTCCCCTGATACTCGTGAATATTCATTTTAAATGCCAATTAAATTTTAAATGTACTAAAATATTACTTTTTTTGGTGAAATTTTGCATTTTCTGTTAATTATCCGATCCATCTAGTTATCTGAAATTGATATAAACATGAGAAAATTAAAAAATGAAGAGCTTGGCCGTCCCTCGATAACGGAATACAAGGCCATTAATAAATACCCTGTTGTCATGATCCTTGACAACGTGCGCAGTTTGAACAACGTGGGTTCTATTTTCCGCACCACGGATGCTTTCTTGTTCGAGGCCATTTATCTTTGCGGGATTACAGGGACCCCACCCCACAAGGAAATTCATAAAACCGCGTTAGGGGCTACCGCGGCAGTACGTTGGAAATATTTCGGAGATACTGGTGACGCGGTAAACGATTTAAGGCAATCAGGATATTCTATTTATTCCGTGGAACAGGCCGAAGGCAGTGAATATTTAACAGGTATCACCATTGACAAGAACAAGAAATATGCCTTGATATTCGGGCACGAAGTGAAGGGGGTACAACAAGAAATCGTGGATATGTGCGATGGTTGTATAGAAATTCCCCAGTATGGCACGAAGCATTCCTTAAATATTGCCGTGAGCGCTGGGGTCGTGGCTTGGCATTTTTTTCTAGGGTATCAATGAGCCTGGACTAAAAAGTATCTTTATTGTCAAACCCTGCCTTGTCGATAATTTTTGATTCCTTATTAATAATCAGTTAACCACGATTCAGGAATTTTCTCCGCGCCTGGGTTTTAATGTTCGGGGCAGGCTTTGATTTTGACAAAAATTTACCTTTTTAGGCTGGGCCCATCAATAAAAAAAGCGGCCAACCGGCCGCTTTTTTTATCAATATTTTCATGTGCCTTATTTATTGGACAATGGTTTGGAAAGTTTGGTTGTCGAAGTATTCAGCAAATTCCATGTCTGTTTTGGCCAATTCTTTCAAGGAAGCATCTTTGCCAAGTGCTGTCCTCAAGTTATCGAATGCCATGGTCGAGTTGTCCATCCTTGCCCCAGCAACGGCTTTCAGGTAGAAATCCATGGGGGTTTGGCTTTCCTGGTCTTCCAGGGTAGACACGGCAGAATTGTTTTTGTTGGTCAATATCATGGCCAAAGCCGTGTTAAATGAGCTAATTCCTGATAAATAGTTCATGGCGGCCTCGTACTTTCCGTTTTTGATGGCCACGATACCAAGGTTGTAGCTTACTGCTTCGCCCGCGTTGGTAGCTTGGGTAAGCAGTTCTTGGGCTTTGTCGTAATCGCCTTCCAGGATTGCTACTGCCCCAAGGTTATTTAAAACCACAGGGTTATTTTCTTTCATTTCATTGGCTTTTTCGAGGGCCACTTTTGCCTGGGCAACACTGTCCATTTGTAATTGGACATAACCGATATTGTTTTGTGCCCTAAGGCATTCGGGGTATTTTTCTGAAGTTTTCTGGTAAATAGCCAGTTTTTCTTCGTTATTGTCAATTAAAGTTGCCGCATAAAGCAATTCTTCCATGTTCAGGGTGTCAGGGTTTGTTTTGGCCAGTTCTGATAGTTCTTCGTCGCTATACCCGATTTTTTCAGCGTTTATTAATAACTTGGAACGACGAAGCTCGGGTAATATTTTTTCAGCTAAAATCAAGAACACTTCAGACATTTTCCGGATTTCTTGTTCCCTGACAACCGGGTCTTCGTACATGGACAACACGCGCAAGATTAAGTCTTTATCCTGGATGTCGCTATTTTGGACAGCTTCTTTAAAGCCTTCCCAGTCCTCGGTTGTGGCTTCCAGGGCCCAGAATTCTGCTTCTTCCTTGATCAGGCCGCGCAATTCTCTTTCAAGAACGCGTTTTCCGGATTCTTGACGATCAACAGAAAGCTTCTCGTTAAAATCAATCGGGCCGTCTGGTGAAGCGTAAGCAGAAACTTTTGCCCCCTTGATTTCCATGTCCTCTTTTCCTTCCAGGTCATTAATGAACCCTTTCAATTTTTCAATATCTTCGTTTCTTAATTCAGAAGATCTTACATACGATTTGTTAATCACGTAATGGATATCGGCCTTTTCTTCCATTGGCACGATCCGCTGAAATTTATCTTGCATCATGATGGCCTTGGGGTCTTCTTGAACCAGGTTTGGCGTGGCGATGACCCCATCGGCAACTTTCATTTCGCCCATGTCAAGGGTGTTGTCCTTCAATTGTCCTTCCATGCGCACAACGAGTTCAGATACCCGCATTTCTTCCTGGTAATCTGCCGCGATGGCGTGTGAAAACGTGCCCCCCGCGTCATAAGGGATTACCTTGTTGTTTTCTTGCACGTCTTCCCCTTGGAGGATGATCGGGTCAAGTGCAACTTCGCCACCTTCCCAGGTAATTACCGGGGTTACGGTCACGAGTGCCTTTTTGTTAAAATACTTGGGCGGAACATTCCCGTTAATTGTTGCTTCTACTTTGCCAGCGTGCATTTCAAGCACATCAGGGTCAACAGTAAATTGCAAGGTACTGGCTTCTTCTTTCATTTTTTCGAGACCAGCACAACTGCTGAGCACTACTGATATGAATAATAGCGTGAGGAGGTTGAGATTAATCTTTTTCATGGTTCAGTGTTGTATTTTGTTTATGAATACTAATTTTTCAGATTGTTACAAACTTAATAATGTTTTTATAAAAAAAAAATTATTTTCATATAAAATCCAAGATATACTGGCTTTTACAGCTCGATACGTGTTAATCCCCTTGGGTATTCTATTCCTGATATTTCATTAAATATCTTGTGATAAAGCCTCTCTGAATGAGCAAAATCAGCATGTTCAAGGTCAATCACGAGGACACGAATATCGGGATTTTGTTTGAAAAATTCAAGATATGTATGATGAATTTTTTGTAAATATTTTTTTTCAATTGTTTTTTCATATGGCCTCGAGCGCGAGTGAATGTTTTCCAATATTTTATCCAGGCTGCTGTTCAGGTATACTGTCAAATCAGGTTTTGGCAATGAATTGTACATAATATAAAACATATTCCTGAACTTTTCATAATACTCATGTTCAAGGTTGGTTTTGCCAAAAACTAATGATTTTGTCAGATGGTAATCAGAAATGGTAAGGGGCATGAACAAGCTTGACTGGGAAAACTGGTTTTTTAATTGCTCGTATCGTTGTGCCAAAAAAGACAATTCCAGTGGAAAGGCATACTTTTCCCGGTTATCATAAAATTTTGGCAAAAACGGGTTTTCATTAAATTCTTCAAGCACGATATTGGCCCCTGTATCTTTTGCCAACTTCTTGGCCAGGGTAGTCTTGCCCACTCCAATGTTCCCTTCAATGGCAATTGAATTGTATTTCATGCTAATTTGCCCCTTGCAAAAACACTAGTTTTATTTATTGGCACGGTACTACCCTTATTTTAGTGATTATACAAAACACAGTTTAAATATAGTTGTAAATGTGGTTGAAATATTGTTTAAATGTTGCTTTTTTTGATTGATGCAATATAGTTGCTCATTTTTACAGCTAGTATAAACAAATTGCAAGTTATCATTAAATTCGTGGTAGAACCATTGGCACTAAGTAAACAGTTTTTTAATATTTTGGTTCAAAATTCATGTTATAAAATAAGAAGGAATACAAGTCGGCCATTTCATCAATCTTGAGGCTTGTTGGTTTGCCCGCGCCATGTCCGGCTTTTGTTTGGATCCGGATGAGGGTAGGATTGGGGCCATCGTATTTTTCTTGTAAGGTAGCGATGTATTTATACGAGTGCAACGGCACTACCCTATCGTCATGGTCAGCAGTTAAAACCAGGGTGGCAGGGTAGTTGTTGTCTTCGTCAATATTATGAAGGGGAGAATAATTGTACAAGTTATAAAATTGGGAAGAGTCTTCGCTCGAACCATAATCCCCAACCCAGGCCCATCCAATGGTAAATTTATGAAACCTGAGCATATCCATGACCCCCACGGCGGGTATGGCAACCTTAAATAAATCGGGCCTTTGGTTTATAACAGCACCTACTAAAAGCCCGCCGTTTGATCCGCCGTAAATGCCCAGGCGTTTAGTAGATGTATAATTGTTTTCAATTAAATATTCCCCGGCACGGATAAAGTCGTCAAATACGTTTTGCTTGTTATAACCTTTTCCTGCCTTATGCCACATTTCGCCATACTCGCCGCCCCCCCGTATATTGGCCGAGGCATAGATGCCGCCGTTTTCAAGTAATACAAAACGGTAAGGGCTAAACGATGGCATGATGCTAACGTTGAACCCCCCGTAACCATATAACAAGGCCGGGTTCTTTCCATCTTTTTTTATTCCTTTCTTGTACACGATAAACATTGGTATGTCAATACCTTCCTTGCTTTTGTAAAAAACTTGTTCTGTAACGTACTTATTTGTTTCGATCGGGATAGAAGTTTTGAAAAATTCTTCACTTTCCAGGTTTTCCATGTCCAGCATGTAGCTCGTGAGGGGCGTTGTAAAAGATTCGAACGAGTAAAAGGCCGTTTTGTCATCCCTGGTACCGGATATATTTTGAACGGTCCCGAGAGAGGGCAATTCGATTTCTTTTTGAAACCGGCCATTTAAATCATAGACCTCAAGTTTCCCGTGGGCATCATCTAAATAGGATGTAATCAGTTTGTTATCGGCCAGTATGCAGTTTTCCAACACGATGTTTTTTTCGGGTATCACGTCTTTCCAGTTTCCAATGTCAAGGCTGTTCACGTTGATACGGATTACCTTATACTTGGGGGCTTTATAGTTGGTGTGAATAAACAAGAAGTCATTTAACTGGTCAATCACGTGGTATTCATATTCAAAGCTCGTGGTAAGCTTGGTAAAATCATCTTCTTTCAAGGTGTTTTTGATATATAAGGCGTTTCCACTGGTTGTTTCGCTTTCAGATATAAACAGGTATTTCTTGTCGGATGATAAAAACGCCCAATAATTTCGTTTGGGGTATTCTTTGTTTTGAAAAATAAGCTGGTCTTTTTCTTGCGATGTGCCCACGCAGTGGTAATACACTTTTTGAAACTGGTTTTGGGCTACCTTTTTTCCTCCTTTGCCGGGGGCTTCATACCGGCTATAATAAAATCCATTATTTTTCCAGGCAATATTTGAAAATTTTACCCATTGTACATGATCGTCCAACACCTCGCCTGTTTCAATATTTTTAATAAAGATTTCATTCCAGTCCGATCCACTTCTTGCAATGCTATACGCGATATACTTTCCGTTGTTGCTAACAGCATAACGTTGCAGGGCTACCGGGCCTTCTTGTGAAAGTTTGTTAGGATCAATGATGGCCTCTGGCCCGCTTTCCAGGTTTTTTAAAATGTACAACACGTATTGATCTTGTAAGCCTTCCTTTTTTTCGAAAAAGTAATAGGGTCCTTTTTTCACGGGGTTACTGTATTTCGTGTATTTTGATAATTCTTCCAAACGGGCATGGATTTTTTCCCGAAAAGGTATTTTGGCCATGTATTCCCCGGTAAGCTTGTTTTGGGCCTCGATCCATTCACGGGTTTCTTGGCTTTCAGTGTTCTCGAGCCAACGGTACGGGTCTTTGACCTTGGTGCCGAAATAAATATCTGCTTGCCCCACTTTTTTTGCCTCGGGGTAATCGATCTTTCCTTGTTGGCAGGCGGTAAAAACAAGGGCAAGTAGGACGATAAATACAAGTGTTTTTTTCATTTTCATCGGATTTTAAATACACACGAACAAATGTACAAATTTTATTTTATTCTGGCATGGATTTATAGTGTTACTATTTAGTGATTTATAATGATCGTCAATTTTTTTATGAATAATCCCGGATAAAATAAGGATAAAAACGTATTAGAATAGAAATAACGTGATTTTGGTTTGATTGTTTCAGGATTTTTTGCTTGAATAAAAAAAAGCTGTTCAAATTGTTTTTGACAGCTTTTATTATTTCTTGAAAAATATTTTTTTTGACAGCTTTTTATTTCTCGGGTTTTGGCAGCAATGCTTTTCGTGATAATTTTAACTTGCCGGTTTTCTCGTCCTGGGCAATCAATTTTACCTCAATTTCCTGTCCTTCTTTCAACTCGTCTTCTACAGAATTGATTCGCTTGTGGGCAATTTCTGAAATATGCAGTAAACCGTCCACGTTCGGGATAACTTCAACAAATGCGCCAAAAGACACGATTGATTTTACTTTCCCCTTGTACACTTTTCCAATTTCCGGGATTTGCACGATTTTCTCGATCAATTCGATGGCTTTATCAATGGCAGCCTTGTTATTGGCATAAACATCCACTACCCCCTGGTTATCCTCGGTTTCGATCACGATAGTAGAATCTGATTCTTCCTGGATGCCTTGGATAATTTTACCTCCCGGGCCAATCAACGCCCCGATCATGTCTTTCGGGATGGTCATCCGGTGGAACCTTGGTGCGTGTGGTTTAAGGTCTGGCCTGGGCTCTTCGATAACTGCCTGCATTATGTCCAGGATAAACAAGCGGCCTTGTTTAGCCTGTTCAAGGGCTTTTGTCATGATCTCGTAGGATAACCCTTCTACTTTAATGTCCATTTGGGTTGCGGTAATCCCGTCACGGGTACCGGCTACTTTAAAATCCATATCGCCCAAGTGGTCTTCATCTCCCAGGATATCTGATAACACGGCGAATTTTCCTGAACCCTTGTCGGTGATTAGGCCCATGGCAATCCCCGAAACGGGTTTTGATATAGGTATGCCGGCATCCATCAAGGCCAGGGTGCCAGCGCACACGGTTGCCATGGAAGAAGAACCATTGGATTCAAGTATATCTGACACGACCCGCATGGCATATGGTGTTTTTTCCTCGGGGGGCAACACTTTTTTCAAGGCCCTGAGGGCCAAATTCCCGTGCCCGATTTCCCGTCGGCTTAAGCCCCTTACAGGCCTTGCATCGCCAGTAGAAAAAGGTGGGAAATTATAATGCAGTACAAATTTTTCTGATCCTTGTAATAATACCTCGTCCACCATTTTCTCGTCCATCTTGCTGCCCAGTGTAAGGGTTGTCAAGGATTGGGTTTCGCCCCGGGTAAACAAGGCCGAGCCATGGGCCGCGGGCAAGTAATCCACCTCGCAGGAAATGGGCCGGATCTCGTCTGTTTGCCTTCCGTCCAGGCGGATGCTTTCATTCAGGATCAAGTTGCGGACGGCTTCTTTTTCCACGTCATGGAAATACCGTTTGATAAGCTTGAGCTTGGTTTCTGCCTCTTCATCTTCCTCGTGTTCTTTTGCCAGTTCTTCTTTGATGGCAGCAATCGCTTCGCTTCTCTCGTGTTTAGGCAAGGAAGATTTTGCTATCTCGTATACTTTATTGTATGTTTTGTCAAAAACAGCTTTTTTCAGGTCTTCATCATTTAGCTCGTGGCTGTATTCTCTTTTTTCAGTTTTGCCGGCCATTTCTGCCAGTTCAGCTTGTGCCTGGCATTGGGTTTTAATAAAATCGTGGGCGAATTTAATGGCCTCGAGTATTTCAGCTTCCGAAACTTCTTTCATTTCCCCTTCTACCATTAACACGTTTTCTATGGTGGCGCCAACCATAATGTCGATATCAGCTTTTTTAAGCTCGGTAAAAGTGGGGTTGATAATCAGTTTGCCAT
>CAZKIR010000072.1:1735-12759 GCA_964552835.1 uncultured Bacteroidales bacterium | reverse complement strand
TACTATATCCCCTGTGACCCCTGTTGAAGGGCACGGGAAAGTGACCATACACCTTGACGACAACAACCAGGTATCCCAAAGCCGTTTACATATTGTTGAATTCAGGGGTTTTGAACGTTTCGTGCAAGGACGGCCCTACTGGGAAGCCCCCGTGCTGGTCCAACGCCTTTGCGGGATATGCCCGGTAAGCCACCATTTAGGCGCGGCCAAGGCCATGGACGTGGTAGTAGGTGCCGGTACCGGTGACGGCTTGACCCCTACCGGTGAAAAAATGCGCCGTTTAATGCACTACGGCCAAATGTTCCAATCCCATGCCCTCCACTTTTTTCATCTTGTTTCACCTGATCTATTGCTTGGCATTGATGCAGACCCCGCTATACGTAACGTAATTGGCGTGGCCAAGGACGAACGGTTTAAAGATTTGGCCGTGCAAGGCGTCATGATGAGAAAATATGGCCAGGAAGTCATCAAAGTAACGGCCGGAAAAAAAATCCATGGTACAGGTGCTATCCCCGGTGGGATAAACAAAAACCTGTCACCTGCCGAAAGGGATTCGCTGCTAAAAGGGGAAGGGCCCATGAACGCCGATAAAATGATCGAATGGTCCGTGGGGGCCTTGGAACTGTTTAAAGATTATTACAAGAAGCACAAGGACATGATCGATAATTTCTCCTATTTCCCCTCGAACCACCTGAGCCTGGTACGGAAAGACGGTGCCCTTGACTTGTACCACGGGGTTTTGCGCGCCGTGGATACCGAGGGGAACAAGATATTAAACGACGTGGACTACCAGGATTACCTCGAGTACATAGCGGAAGAAGTACGCGACTGGAGTTACATGAAGTTCCCTTACTTGAAACACCTGGGCAAAGAAAAAGGCTGGTACCGCGTAGGCCCGTTAGCCCGCTTGAACACGGCCGATTTTATACCTTCCAAACTGGCCCAAAAAGAATTTGAAGCTTATAAGGCCGCAACCAACGGGAAACCCAATAATACTTGCCTGCACACCCACTGGGCCAGGCTAATTGAAACCTTGCACTCGGCAGAAGTAATCAAACAATTACTGGAAGACAGTGATTTGCAAAAAAATGACCTGGTTACTAAAGGCAAACGGCAACCACAAGGAATAGGATTGATCGAAGCCCCGAGGGGCACCCTTTTCCACCATTACGAGATAAACAAACATGACCAAATTACCATGGCCAACTTGATCGTTTCGACCACAAATAATAACCAGCCCATGAACCAGGCCGTGGAATTCGTGGCCAAGGCCCAGATGAATGGCCAAAAAGAAATTACCGAACCCATGATGAACGCGGTAGAAGTAGCTATCAGGGCCTATGACCCATGCTTGAGCTGCGCTACCCATGCACTGGGCAAGATGCCCCTGGAAATGTCCTTGTATAACCACCAGGACGAATTGATCGATTACAAAACTACTGCTGAATAGTTTTTCTGAACAATGCAGCAAAATCAAGGTTTACTAATATACGGTTATGGTAACCCGGGCCGTCAAGATGACGGCCTGGGCAATGCCATGATCGAAAGGCTTGAAGAATTTATTGCCCAGGAAAAAATAAACAACGTGAAGCTGGATTCTAACTATCAGCTAAATATCGAAGACGCGTTAGAAATGAACGGGAATGACTTTGTCCTGTTCGTGGATGCCAGCCTGGAAGAAGAAGTGGAAGACTTTTCCCTTTCACCTGTGCAGCCCAGTAAGAAGGTGGAATTTACCATGCACTCCACTTCGCCAGGCTTCATATTAAACTTGTGCCGGGAATTATACGGATCGGCACCGCAAACATACTTGTTACATATTAAGGGCTATTCCTGGGATTTAAAAGAAGATTTGACAGAAGGGGCCCGTCAAAATTTAGACAAGGCTTTTCATTTCGTGAAAAAAGTGGTTTTCGAACCTGAAATCCTGGAGCGTACCGATTACAATAAAAATTAACAACCTAAAACAGAAATATCATGGACCTATCAACGAATTACATGGGCATTAACTTGCGCAACCCCATACTGGTCAGCGCATCTACCTTGACCAATAATCTTGAAAACATAAAAAAAATGGACGGTTACCGTGCCGGTGGCATCGTGTTGCGTTCTTTGTTTGAAGAACAAATCCTTGACGAGATCGATGCCAAAATTGAACCTAACGACATGTATTTCTGGTATCCCGAGGCGGCAGAACTCGTGAAATCCATATCAAAAAACCAAGGTGCCAAATCGTATCTTACATTAATTGAAGATGCCCGCGCGGCTGTTGATATCCCTATCATTGCCAGCGTTAATTGTGTGTCAGGGAATGAATGGGTAAACTTCGCGAAACAAATTGAAAATGCCGGCGCACATGCCTTGGAATTGAACATTTCTACCATCATGCCCGGGAAAGAAGACATGGATTGTTGTGATATAGTGGATCAGGCCGCTAAAATCGTGAAAAACGTGAAATCCCAGATTAATATCCCGCTGGCGGTAAAAATAAATGCCGTTCCGTCCGTGATGTTTAAATTATTACGTGGCATGGAATCAGCCGGGGCCGATGCCCTGGTATTGTTTAACCGGGCCTATGCCCCTGATATTGATATTGAGTCCATGGACGTAATCGCGAAAAATTACTTGAGCGTCCCGGAAGAGATAAATGCTTCCTTGCGTTGGATGGGCCTGTTGGCGCCCAAAGCCAAGATTGATTTGGCCGCATCCACCGGAATCCATGATCACACCGGGGCCATAAAACAATTGTTGGCCGGTGCAAAAGCAACCCAGGTATGTTCCACCTTGTATAAAAACGAATTGCAATACCTTGTCAATATCGTGAAAGGGCTGGAAGATTGGATGGCAAGGCAAAAGTTCGGTTCCATCGACAAATTTCAAGGAAAAATTAGTGACAACAAACTTAATGCTGTTCAATTTGAACGCACGCAGTTCCTACAAAAAAACTTTAACAAGTGATCCTGACCAAAACCAAACCTTTAAGCCATTGCTAAACAAAAGCAATGGCTTTTTTTTGATCAATCAATTTTACATATTTATAAATCCAATTTATTCATGTTAAATTCACATTAAATTTATGTTAAATTCACATTAAATTTATGTTATCTTGATTTACACAAGTATAAATTATTTCTCAACATATAAATATTTTTATATATTAGCAGCCATTAATACTGTGTTTTACAGCTTGTTTTAAAAGAAAAGCGCCATGAATAGAGAAGAAGGAAAAGCCTGGCAAGGCGAAAATGAAAATACTGCCGGGGACAATAAAACAAACCTCCATGCAAACCGCGATAATCGCGATAAAACCAGGCATGATGAAGAAATCCAGACCGCTTTCAACATTATAAACCGCAGCCCTGTTGTAGCTTTTCGTTGGAAAAACGAACCAGGGTGGCCGGCCAGCTTTGTCACCAGTAACGTGAAGGATATGCTGGGTTACGACGCGACAGATTTTACATCTGCAAGGGTAAGCTATGAAAAAATAATATACCCTGAAGACCTGGAAAAGGTAGCCGGGGAAGTAAAGCAGCATTCCAGCGACCCGCGACGCGATAGTTTTGTTCATGCCCCCTATCGTATCATCACGAGAGATGGTAACATACGTTGGATCGAAGATCGCACCTATATTTATCGTGATAAAGACGGGAAAATACAATTTTACGAGGGTATCCTCACGGATATCACTAAACGAATGGAAGCCTATTCAAAATTGGCCGAGAGCGAGAAAAAATTCCGTTCCTTGTTTGAAGGTAGCCGTGACGGGATATTTCTATTTACTAAAGAGGGACATATCCTGGATTGCAACAGGGCATTTATTGAAATGCTTGGTTACTCCCGCGAAAGCTTGTGCCATATAAATTTTTACCAATTGATCCCCGGTCATTACAAAGATTGGGAAAAAAATGAAATCATTGAAAAACAATTATTTGGCAGAGGGCTTACCGATACACACGAGATTGAATTGCTTCATTATAAAGGAAAAGTATTTCCCGTTGAATTACGCTTGCACACCTTCGCGGGAGAAGATGGCGGTATATCCTTCCTTTGGGGGGTTGCGCGGGACATCACCGCGCGAAAACAGACCGAACACCGTTTGGTAACGCAAAACGAAGAGTATGCTTCTTTAAATGAAGAATACGTGACCCAAAACGAGGAACTCCGTTCTACCGTTGAAGAAATGAACCATTTGAACAATTTGTTAAAAAACAGTGAAGAAAGGTTCAAGGCCCTTTTTGAAAATGCGCTGACCGGTATATTCTACATCAATACCAAGGGGGACATACTCGAAGCCAACCCCAAGATTGTTGAAATATTAGGTTCACCGTCCATTGAAGCCACCAAGAAAATTAACGTGTTTAATTTTAAGCCCTTGTTGGAGGTAGGATATGCTGACGACATGAAGAAATGTTTACTTACAGGGGAAAGTATTTTTGGCAATGCACGGTATACCACGAAATGGGGGAAGGAAATTTATGCCCGCTATTATTTTGCCCCTATTTGCCAAAATGAACAAGTGGTTGGCGTGTTGGCGAACATTGAAGATGTTACGGACATGAAAATGGCCGAACGGGCGCTAAAACAAAGCGAGCGGGAATTCCGGTCACTCACCGAGAACAGCCGGGATTATATCATGCGCTACGATCGCCAGGGAAGGCATTTGTACATGAACAAGGCCGGCCTTGAAATAACAGGAATTAAAGCAGGGGACATTATCGGCAAAACACACCGGGAATCAGGCCTGTTCCCGGACCACTTGTGCAAGTTATGGGAAGAACATATTGATTTGGCCATCATGTCCCGGCGTCCAGTGAAAAGACAGTTTGCCTGGAAAAGCGCCAAAGGGACAGTCACCTTGGATTGGATGGTTATCCCGGAATTTGACGAAAACAATGAAGTGGTTTCATTGCTAGGAGTGTCAAGGGACATCTCCGAATTTAAAAAAGTGCAGGATGATTTGATAAAAGCAAAGGAAATAGCAGAGGCCAGCAACAAGATAAAAACGGCTTTCCTGCAAAACATGTCGCATGAAATAAGGACCCCCTTGAACGGGGTGCTGGGCTTTGCCGACCTACTAAAAAAAGATGGCCTGCCTTCCTTGAAGCGGGAACAATATGCCGGCATTATCCAGAAAAGTGGCAAGCAATTGTTGTTTATCGTGGATGATATTATCCGAATTTCCTCGATTGACACGGGCAAGGAAAAGGCAAATAACAGCCCGGTGAAAGTGCACGCCTTGTTAAAAGAGTTAAAAACAATTTTTGAAAACGAGGCCAGGAACAAGGATATCCGTTTTCACTTATCGGTTTCTTTGCCACACGAGGATTATATGGTTTATACCGATCACACGAAATTGTTCCAGGTATTGAGCAATTTATTGACCAACGCGGTCAAATTTACCGAAAAAGGGGCCATCCAACTGGGTTGCCGCATGGATGGTGAACATCTTATCTTTCGCGTGAAAGATACCGGGATTGGCATTTTGAAAGAAAACCAGGCCAATATATTTGAGCGTTTTTGGCAAGAAGGAAGGGAACCTAGTAAAAAAGTTCGCGGTACCGGATTGGGGCTTTCCATTTGCAAAGCATATGTTGAACTGCTCGGGGGCAAAATCTGGTTAGAATCAGAGAAAGAAAAAGGATCGAGCTTTTATTTTACCATCCCCAATCAAATCCTTGAATTGGCCCACCAGAATACCGTCCCGTCCGCGAAAGATAAATATAACTGGAAGGGAAAAAAGATACTGGTTGCCGAAGACGAGCAAGTAAATTATATATATCTTGAAGAATTGTTATCAAACAGGGGGATCCAAACCGTGCATGCCCGGGACGGTTTGGAAGCAGTTGAAAATGTAAAAAAAAGCGATTTTGATTTGATTTTGATGGACATTAAAATGCCTGTCATGAACGGGTTTGATGCTACCAGCCAAATTTTATCCCTGAAACCGTACCTTACAATCATCGCGCAAACAGCCTATACCGACGCGGAGGAAAAAGAAAAAGCTTTTACGGCCGGTTGCAAGGCGTTTATCACGAAACCCATCACGGAAGAATCCCTTTTGCAAGAAATTCAAAAATATCTCGTTTAAATAAAAATAATAAAAAGATGAGAAAAAATTGCCATTTCGTGCTGTATCTGGTATGCTTTTTCCTATTAATACATCCTGACGGCCATGCCGTAGAAAAGGAAGCCCGCTTGCTCCGGTTCCCGGATATCCACGAGAACCAGCTCGTATTCAGTTATGCCGGCGATTTATATATTGCAGCTTCGGCCGGAGGCATAGCCAGGCGTATAACCTCGGACGAAGGCTATGAAATGTTTGCCCGCTTTTCGCCTGATGGTTCAAAAATTGCCTTCACGGCACGTTACGATGGCAATACAGAAGTATATACCATGCCTGCCGAGGGGGGAAAGCCCAGGAGATTGACATACACGGCCAATTTAAAACGAGACGACATAGGCGACCGGATGGGACCCAACAACATCGTGATGGATTGGCACCCCGACGGGCAACGGATCATTTTCCGCTCACGGAAAAAATCTTTTAATTCCTTTAAAGGGCATTTGTTCTTAGTTTCCCTTGACGGGGAAATATCAAGACAAATCCCCTTGGCCGAAGGGGGCTTTTGTAGCTACGCCCAGGATGGCAACATTTTTTACTTTAACCGGGTATTCCGTGAATTTCGTACCTGGAAAAATTACCGTGGCGGGATGGCCGATGATATCTGGATGATGGAAGTGGGCGCCGATCAGGCCCACCGGTTGTTCCAACATCCCGCGCAAGATATATTCCCGATGTGGGTAAAAGAGAATTTGTATTTTGTTTCGGACCGTAGCGGCAGGATGAACTTGTACCAATTTGATCCCGAGAAAAACGAAGCAATCCAACTGACCACTTACAAGGATTTTGATATAAAGTTCCCATCTGCCGGTAAAGAAAATATCGTGTACGAAAATGGTGGTTATCTTTACAAGTATAAAGTGGACGAACGGGAAGCCCAAAAAATCACTGTATTTATCTCGAATGATTTTACCACCAGCCGCGAAGACATGCTCAATGTCTCCAGCAAGGTAAAAACGGCTGACCTTTCCCCTGCTGGCAACCGGGTAGTGATGAGCGCCCGGGGCGAAGTGTTCTCGGTACCTGCCAAGGAGGGCATTACCTGGAACCTGACCCAAAGCGTATCGGCACACGATCGCGATGTAGCCTGGTCGCCAGATGGAAAACACCTGGCCTATATCTCTGATAAAAGCGGGGAGTACGAAATTTATATCCAGGATCAGGAAACCCGTTCAAAACCGGTTCAAATAACTACTGGCGCCGAAACATACAAGTACACGATAAAATGGTCGCCCGATAGCAAGAAAATCCTATGGGGCGACCAAAAATTACGCTTGCGTTACGTGGATATCAAAAGCAGGGAAATCACGGAAGTAGGCCAAGGCGAATACAAGGAAATCAGGCAATACAACTGGTCGCCTGATAGCCGCTGGATTACTTACGTGAAACATGCCTCGAACGAATTCGGAATTATCCACGTGCACGAGGTGGGGACAGGGGAAAAACATGCCCTCACGGGCAAATGGTACCATTCCACCGCACCGGCCTTCTCCGATGATGGCAAGTACCTGTATTTTGCCTCCGGGCGCACGTTTAAACCTGATTATAGCTGGACGGAATGGAACCATGTTTACCAGGACATGGAAAAATTGTACATGATCCTGCTGCAAGAAAGCACCCCCTCCCCTTTTACCCCTACTAATGATGAACTCCAATTGGAAAAAGAAACAGGAAAAGAAGAAGAAAAGAAAAAAGAGAATGGCGAAGGTGAAAAACCCGAGGTAATAATTGATTTCAAGAACATCCAACAGCGGATTTTGGAATTACCGGTTACTGCAGCAGCTTACACGAACATCCAAGGAGTCCAGGACAAGATATATTACAATGTCCGGGAAGGAAAAGAGCAATACGCTAAAGTTTTTGACTTGAAAGAAAAAAAAGAATCGACCCTGGGGGCCAACATGCAATACACCATCTCGGCCAATAAGAAGAAAATGCTGGTAAAACAAGGGAGCCAATTTGCCGTGGTAAACTTGCCCTCTGGCACAGTTTCGATGAGAGATGCCCTGGATTTGTCAAACATGAAGGTAATGGTAGATTACCCCGTGGAGTGGAAACAAATATATCATGAAGCCTGGCGGCAAATGCGCGACTTCTTTTACGTGGAAAACATGCACGGGGTGGATTGGCCTGCCGTGCGAGACAAGTACGCGCCCTTGCTCCAACACGTGAACCACCGTGACGACCTGACCTACATCATGGGCGAGATGATTGGCGAATTGAACGTGGGCCATGCATACGTGAACAGCCCCTCGAAAAATCTTGAACAAGTGAAAACCGGCTTACTGGGTGCTGAATTAAAAAGAACCGATAGGGGACCCTACAAGATCGAGAAAATTTTGCCCGGGGCCAACTGGTCTGCTAAATTGGCCAGCCCATTGAACCAACCAGGAATTAAAGTAAATGAAGGGGATTACATAATAGAAATAAACGAAAAACCAGTAAAAGAAGTAAACAATATCTATTCCCTGTTACTCGACGAGGTTGGAAACACGATCCAAATTACCTGGTCGGGCCCAAAAAACGGGAAAAAAACAGAAAAAAGCCTTATCCAACCCATCCGGGACGAGTCGGAGCTTTATTACCATGAATGGGTACAAAAAAATATCGAGAAAGTAAGCCAGGCTACCGGCGATAAAGTAGGTTACTTGCATATTCCTGACATGATATCACACGGTCTGAATGAATTCGCGGAACATTTTTACCCCCAGTTGGACAAAAATGCATTGATTATTGACGCGAGGGGCAACGGGGGCGGCAATGTTTCGCCCATGATCATAGAACGCCTGCGGCGCGAAATCACGCGGGCCACCATGCGACGAAATACCGATCACCCAGGGCCTGTGCCAAGCAAGATGATGCTGGGCCCCATGGTCTTGTTAATTGATAAATACACGGCTTCAGACGGGGATTTGTTTGCCTACTCGTTCAAGAAACACGGTTTAGGCCCAGTAATAGGGGAACGCTCCTGGGGCGGTGTGGTAGGCATCAGCGGTTCCTTGCCCTTCGTGGACGGGGGAGAATTGCGCAAACCTGAGTTTGCTTCCTATTCAGCGGAAAAAAGTGAATGGATTATTGAAGGCCAAGGAGTAGAACCGGATATCACGGTCATCAACGACCCGGTAAAAGAATACCAGGGGGAAGATGCCCAATTGCAAAAAGCCATCGAGCTAATACAGCAAAACCTTGATAAATACCATGAATTGCCACCCATTCCACCGCCCCCGGTAAAAAACATGCAAGAATAGAAAATTTTAAGAATAACGATCTTCAACATTAAAGCAATGTATACAAAAATTTAATCCTCAATATATTATTAAAAATACTTTATAATCTGTTTAAAAAAGCATATTATTTTTATGAATAAATACATTAGATTTATACTTTTGGCAAAAATTTTCATGTAATGAATATTTACCTGTACTTGTCTGCCACCCCCGAGGCAATCATTGCTTCCATGCTGCCCCCGAGGGAATTTGGAAACTACCTGGCCGTGGGTGCAGAAAAACGGGCACATGGGCAAGCCATTTTTTTTGAATTGGACATGGAAAAAATGAACCATTTGTTGCCCATGGACTATATTAATAGCAGGTGTGTGCCACAACAAGACGGGCAACCCAAGCGTTCAGTCTACCTCTCCATTTACAGGGCCTTAGAATTTACCCCTCTTGATGCATTGAAGGATCTATACCTTGCCACGGACGATGGACGTGTACTGGAACTTGGTCCACAGCTATATACTGAAATAGAAAACGAGATCAGCCTGCATTTGTTCCAGGAACTATTGCCTGTTACCCCCAGGGTTGTTAGTTCCTTAAACCCCAGGGAATTTTTGCAATACATGACCGAACAGGTTGAGCAAATACAATTACCAAAATTATTCTTTGTTGAATTGGAACTGGGAGAACTCGCGACCGATCCGGTCAACGGCTCAGTAGAAAACCTTCCATATCCCAATGTACAACATTTAAAAGATTGTTTAACCGGGTTAAAATATGAACCGCAAAAAATAAAGAAAACCGTCATCCGCTTTTTTCATGGCGATTTATTGTACCGTTTGTGCAAAAACGGTTTTTTTATTGGCAGCAAGGGCAACTTGCTTTATTATCCCCTGCCTTCAATGCAAGAACTTGAGAAAAAGCATTATGCATGGTGGCGTTCGGCAATATCAACAAGCTTAAAATGATAAAAATGATTTCTAATATGTTTAACCATTTAAAAACTAAATTTTTATAGTATGGAAAATGTTTGGTCAATATTTTGGTTTATCCCCCTGGGGGCTATTTTAGCCTTGGTTTTCGCGTGGATATTTTTCAAATCCATGATGAAAAACTCCGAGGGCACGGATAAAATGAAAGAAATTGCGCAACACGTGCGGGAAGGTGCCATGGCTTACCTGAACCGTCAATACCGGGTAGTTACACTGGTATTTATTGTTTTGCTGGTACTCCTGGCAATGCTTGCCTTCTTGAAAGTACAAAACCCTTTCGTGCCGCTTGCCTTCTTAACCGGTGGTTTTTTCTCTGGTTTGTGCGGATACCTGGGCATGAAAACAGCGACTTTCGCCTCGGCCAGGACGGCAAATGGCGCCCGTTCATCCTTGAACAAAGGCTTGCAAATCGCTTTCCGTAGTGGTGCCGTGATGGGATTGGTAGTCGTGGGCTTTGGTTTGCTTGACATCTCACTGTGGTATTTAATTTTAAGCAAGCTCGTGTATACTGCCGAGCATATGCAAACGGGGCTTACTTTCTTAGGCCTTGACCTGGTTCACCCGGACACGACACACGCCCAGAAATTATCAGAAATCACCGCCACCATGTTAACCTTCGGTATGGGTGCTTCTACCCAAGCATTGTTTGCACGTGTTGGCGGGGGTATTTATACCAAGGCTGCTGACGTGGGC
>CAZKIR010000072.1:834-1725 GCA_964552835.1 uncultured Bacteroidales bacterium | reverse complement strand
TGGGCGCCGACCTTGTAGGGAAAGTAGAAGCCGGTATACCGGAAGATGACCCGAGAAACCCGGCCACTATTGCTGACAACGTGGGCGACAACGTGGGCGACGTGGCCGGTATGGGAGCTGACCTTTATGAATCTTACTGCGGTTCGATTTTGGCAACGGCTGCCTTGGGCGCTGCATTGCCCCTTACGGTTGTCCAAAACACCAACCTGACACCTGATTCAGCCGTAATTGCACCCATGGTAGTAGCGGCCATCGGTATCGTGCTTTCTATACTGGGCATTTTCATGGTAAGGGCCAAAGAATCGGCCACCCAGAAAAACCTGTTAAGCGCCTTGCTATTTGGTACAGGTGGAAGTTCTGTATTAATCCTTGCTGCCTTGGCTATCATGGCCGCCGTTGGTTGGGTAACCTGGGGTATTTTTGGTGCTGTTGTTGTTGGCCTCCTGGCCGGTGTAATCATCGGGCAAGGAACCGAGTATTTTACATCTGACGAGTACAAACCCACCAGGGGTATTGCAAGCCAAGCCCAACAAGGCCCCGCTACAACTATTATTGACGGGATCGCCACGGGCATGTATTCGACCTGGCTCCCTGTCGTGACCATCGTTCTAGGTATTCTTGGTGCCTTCGGGTTTGCCGGTGGTTTCCAACACTTCGCGTTGGGTATTTACGGTATTGGTTTCGCCGCGGTGGGTATGCTTTCTACCCTGGGCATTACCTTGGCCACTGATGCATTCGGCCCCATTGCCGACAACGCGGGTGGTAACGCCGAGATGGCCGAGCTTGAACCAGAAGTACGCGAACGTACCGACGCCCTGGATATGTTAGGCAACACTACTGCCGCTACAGGCAAAGGTTTTGCCATTGGTTCTGCTGCCTTAACGGCCATGG
>CAZKIR010000072.1:0-824 GCA_964552835.1 uncultured Bacteroidales bacterium | reverse complement strand
TGGCCTTGTTAGCAGCTTACCTGGAAGAAGTCAGGCTTTGGCTGGGCAAATTGGCCACCGCTACAGGCACGGGTATCCAGAAAGTTGGCGACGTGGTATTTTATCTTAGCGATAAAATTGATCAAATACCAACGGTTGAGGCTGGTAAAAGGGCTGTTGACTTATCAGAAGCTGGAGTAAAAGACTTCGCCGACGCGTATGATTTCTCTATTTTCAACCCCATGTTGTTGGTAGGCATCTTCCTGGGCGCCATGATGGCCTTTTTATTTAGTGCCATGACGATGAAAGCCGTGGGCCGTGCTGCCGGTCTGATGATTGACGAGGTAAGGAGGCAGTTCCGTGAAAAACCCGGTATCCTGGATGGAAAAGACAAGCCCGATTATGCCCGTTGTGTATCTATCTCTACCAAAGGGGCACAAAAAGAAATGATAGCCCCTTCATTGATCGCTATTGCCGTGCCTATCCTGGTTGGGATAATATTAGGCGTACCTGGCGTTATAGGCCTGCTGGCCGGTGGTTTGACTACCGGGTTTACCCTTGCTTGCATGTTAAACAACTCGGGCGGTGCCTGGGACAATGCCAAAAAATTTATTGAAAAAGGAAATTTTGGCGGAAAAGGAAGCGAAGCACACAAGGCTTCAGTTGTTGGTGACACGGTGGGCGATCCTTTCAAAGACACCTCGGGTCCTTCATTAAATATCCTGATCAAGTTAATGACCATGGTTTCTGTTGTAATGGCCGGTTTAACCGTTACATTCGGAATTATTGGCTAATCACGATAAGATAAAATTATATAAAAAGGCTGCCAGGAATCCTGGCAGCCT
>CAZKIR010000071.1:8598-12874 GCA_964552835.1 uncultured Bacteroidales bacterium | reverse complement strand
TGAATTTTAACGCTTTATATCTTATTTACTTGTATACACTAAAATTTTCAAACATTGGTCTGTCTTTATGAAATTCCTCAATTCCTAACGTTTTAAAAATTTGTTTTTCTTCCTTTTCCATATCTTCCAGTTTATAGGTTACTTTTAACCTTTTATTACCTTTATCACGTTCCAATATTGATGTTAATCTTATATTTTTCAATAAATTACAAAGGGCGTTTATACTTCCTTTATATTGGATATTTTGCTTCAATTCTCTCCATATTAGCGAAATAAGCAGATATCCAATTATGCAGATAAAATTATGTACTTTGATTTTTTGATCTGTCCAATGAAATTGTGGTCTGACAGGTAAATGATAATTATTTTTAAATCTTTTAAAAGCCTCTTCCACTTGTGATTGGCCATAATATGATTTTATAATTGTTTTAGTGTCCCAGTTGTGCCGGTTAGTCATTATCATCCTAAAACCAAAACTGTCTTCTATCTCTTGCAGTACATTTTGTTTTACCTGGTAGTCAATTTTATAAGTTCCTTTTGATATCCATTTTACTTCCCATTCAATTAAACTATTAATTGTCTTGTCTTTTAGGATATTATTTATTTGTTTTTCCAATTGCTTTCTGTTTCTTGTTTTTGCATTAGGTTTAGATATGTTTTCCTGAAGAGCCTGGATTTTTTTTTCGGCCTGTTCCAGGTTCTTGTATAAACCTCTTATCTGGCCCTGTTTTAACCTGTCAGATATAAAAACAATCATAGTTCTTTGCTCTCCCCAAATTTCAACTTTCTCACGATAGCAATTTATTTTTTTATTGTCTATTTCAATTTTTTGAAAATGCTTTGCCGCTGTTTGTATCAACTCTTTATGATGATAGGGAGTTAAAGCTCCGACATAAAAAATATTTAACTGTTTAACTAACGCGAGATTTCTTTTAGAATTATTGCCCCGGTCAAACACAAAGGTATGGTTATCAATTGACAAGCCTAAAAGGCTGATGCGCTCAATTATATTGATTATTATGCTTTTGAATATTTTCGAGTCATTTATGTTCCCCTGGTAGGTGTGATGATATAATGGAATTAAGTCTTCCCGTGTTACAATAAGAGCCATTCCGTATTGTCTAAGGTCTGTACGTTTTTGTTTATTTTTTCCTCGTTGGGCAATTTTGCATTTTTCATTGGTCGTGGCAATATAGGTGTAAAAGTTAGTAGTATCATAAAATACAGTATCGCTTTTAAGTTGATATTGTTGAAAAACTTTTTTTAAAATATCCTCTTCTGCTTTAGTTATATTTTCCTCGGGAAGGGCATCCATTAAATCCCAAAAATGTTGACTATCAATCTTTGAGAAATTTGAGCGTAATAAATATTCCAAGGAGGTTGTTTTTGCCCAATCGTACCATCCTCTTTTGCTTGTCATCATACAAACTCTGCCAATTGCCCCTAAGATATATGTAAATCCGGCAGTAAGATTATTTCGGACAGGTTTTTCTGTAAAATATGGACGGTCAGAACTGATATATTTATTGATTATAGTTGCTAAATCAAGTTTATGGGCGATACTCAACAAAGCAGTGACTTCGCCGTGAGAGTATGATTTAATTGAAACATTACCGGCAACGTTTTTTAATCGATCTAATAGATTTTCAGCAGTCCCTAAATATGCTAAAACTACTGGGCGTGGTTTTCCATTGACACGTCTTGATTCAACAATGTACCAATACTTATATCCTCTTGTCGTTTTTGCCTGAATTGTAGCCATAATATATAATTTAGTATATACAAATATATATATTATTTTTTTAAATACCTAATAAATAATGTTTATAATTCTATTAATTTAGTTATTTATTAGTGTATACGAGAATTGATTCTAAAAAAAGGATGCAATATCTTGTTTGGCAAGAAATTACATCCTTCTTTTTATAGGTAAATTTTTATTTCAGAATAAACTCACGCTAGCCTTCCTAATGTGACAGCCCCGAAATTTAATCCTTTTGGGCCGTCGATATCTACAAATTTTCGGGCAGATAAAGTGGTCTTGAACACGATTCTTGCCTGTTCGTTAATTTCTTCCCAGGCTTGGTCTGATATAGGTGAGAGGTTTTTTCTTAATATATTCATGGCGAATTTATTTTTTTATTTTACCAATAGATAAACTTCCGGGGTTTTCTTTATTTTCATCCCCGCCTTCTTCGGCTTCTTCCAGTTCCGTTATGTCGCCTTCCTTGAAGAGGTATGTTGAGAGTTCTTCGTCCCAACCGGGCATGTTCCTGCGCAACCATTCCAAGGCCATGCAGGCATGTTCGATTTCTTCGTCCCGGTTATGGGCTAAAATTTTTTTTAAGGCCGGGTCATCGGTCAAATCCACTCGTTGGTTATACCAATCAACCGCTTCTATTTCTTCTTTCAGGCTGTTCAATGCCCGGGTAAAATTCCTGGCTTCCGAACTCAATTCGTTGGCCGGTTCATGATAATCTGACATATAGCTTTATTTTAAGGTTAATAAATGTGTTTTGGATAAAAGTAACAAATCTTTTTATTGTTTGTAATACATTTCTATCTTTTTTTTGTTCACCTAACCCGGGCAAGCCAGGATCAATGTTTCTTAAAGGTTAGCCCATGACAAACGTCAGTTCAAGAAGTGTGAAAAAAAGGGGCGCCTGATGCGCCCTTTTTAATTGGTTTACTTTTTAATAAATTTTTGCAAGGAAATGGTACCTTCCTTATCCATGTACAGTAAATAAATTCCGTTGGCAAGTTTGTCCACGTTCAAGCGGTACGATGAGGTGCCTGGTGCCAAGGTGAATTGTTTCACCAGACTTCCTGTCTCGTTGTATATTCTTGCATCTTTTCTCGCTTCACTTGATGGGTAATGCAGCATGAGAAAATCATTGGTCGGGTTAGGGTAAATCTTCACATGTTCTTCTTTGCTATTGGCAATGTTAGTGCCAGGTATAACTGTAACATCAAAGTTAGCGGCATATAGGTTTTTGCCGAAATTTGCCTGCCCACCATCATCTTTTAGTTCAAGGGCAATGGTAGCTGTTCCCGCTTTGATTGGTTCAAGGGTGAGGGAGGCGATATCGGTTCCTGAATAAGACACGGTCGGGTCTGGTAATATTCCCGTGTTGTCACTAGTAGCCGATAAAATCATTCGCTGGGTTTCGGGGTCTCCATTGTCGATGCCGGTTACTTCAATTCTCAACACGCTATCAACGGTTATGGTTTGATCCGAAACCTGGTCCATCACCGGGGCATCGTTTACCGGGCTAACCTGTACCATGAAATACCTGGTTACGGATTGATTCCCGTTGTTATTGGCATTGCCCCCGTTGTCGGTCACGGTCACGCTTATTTCTGCCTGTCCGTTTTGGTTTTCTAAAGGTGTTAGTTTTATTGCCTGGCTGGCCGATAGGTATTCTGCATTTAAAAGACTGGTGTTGGTGTTTTGGATGGTTACAGTAAGTTCTTGAGAGCCATCATCCCCGTCGCTTAACCCGGTTAATGCTACCTCTTGAGCTTCATTATCTTCTAGCAAATATTGGTCTGTTATAGGGCTTAATGTTGGCTTCTCGTTAATATTCGAGTACACGTTTACTGAAAAAGATATTGACTTTGTACTGTACCCGTATTCGCTGCCCGTGTCATCAGTCAATGTTAATGTAATCTTGGCTGAACCGGTTTGGTCAGTCTCGGGTTGATAGGTCAGGCTTGCCGTGCCATCTTCCCCTACGGTACTTAGGCCCGGGTTTGGTATTAAGCTTGGGTTGCTGCTAACAGCGGTGAAACTGGACAAAGATTGACTGGACTCCCCGAAGCCGGGGCTAATTCTTTCTAAGGAAATGACCTGTTCCCCTGCATTCATCAAGATGGCTTGGTCGGCCACGGGTTCGATGGTCGGGGATTTGTTGCCTTCGTATACCAGGGTCGTAACGCTCCGTTCTGGTAATATGACCAGGCTGTCAATAATCCCCATGTCCCCGAAATTTTTTATCCGGGTTGTTTGGTACACTTGGAAAGAGGGGGGTAGGTTTTCTCCCGTGAGATAAGCCGTAAGGGGAGCGTTTCCTTTGTTAATTAAAACGGAGACCACGCTTCCCCTTTTCTCGTCCTTGAAGGCGGTTGCCATAATATCCGGGTTGTCATCATTGGCTTGAACCCTCACGGCACCTGGCCGTACGTGTTTGAAAAAATTCTTGCATGTGTACAGCATCTTCGTGGGCTTGGCTTGCTGAATGTGCTGCCCTTCAAAACTCCACTGGGTCCAAAGGCT
>CAZKIR010000071.1:4505-8588 GCA_964552835.1 uncultured Bacteroidales bacterium | reverse complement strand
TTTCAGGGCATCGTCATAGCTTTGGTATTCCTTGTATGTTTCGCTCATCCATAATTCCTTGGGGTAATCTTCATCCCGGGTTTGTTGCCACATGCTGCTCCATTCACTAAAATTCGGTTCGCCCGCTTGTATCCCATCACTGGCGTAGCTATGGGTGGCGATAATGTCCGTGTACCTGTTTGCCTCGGGATGGTTTCTCACGGCGGTGATATATTCGGACATCGAGTAATGGAATTGACTGAATACTTGCTCGGGCATAAAAATTTTGGTATGTATGCCTTCTTTTTCAAACCGGCGTCCAATTACCGTGATTAACTCGGCAAATTTTGATGGGTTAAGTATGGCCGAGGGATAGGGTTCGTTAAAAGCTGGTTCGTTTTGTGGGCCAATCGCGTAAAGATCAACCCCTGCTTCCTCTTTGAAAAGTTTGACAGCCGCTACCATGCTTTCGGCAAATTCCTCGTAATAGTACGGGCTTAACCTGTTCGTGGTTTCTTCCCAATCGGGCGTCCCACCGGCAAACCAGGATTTGCTCAGGTTGTCTTTCATCCATGCCGGGGGGCTCCATGAAGTTAAGATAAAGGTTTCAACGCCGGCTTCTTTCAGTTTTCTGAAATAGTCAAAGTTTACTTGATCGTATGATAATCCAGCCCGGTTTAGCACGTGGGGATCGTTATTGTCGTTCTTGGGTTCAATTTGGTCGTTTATAAACCCGATCCGCACGGCAGAAGCGCCCATTTTGTCTGCATAATAGGGGATAAGGCTCTCCCTGTTCTCGAATGTCCCAAAGCCCCGGATGGTTTGGAAGGTTTGCCCCAGGTCAACAGCAATAGCCGTGCCCGCGGAGGCATCGGTTGAATGCGTGGAGACAAAAAAGCTTGTCGCCGTGGGCTCAGCCCCATCTGCTTCTACATGCACGCTTATGGTTGCCGTGTCAATCGCGGAAGTAGGGGTAAACTCGATGGTCGCGTTGCCGCTTCCTTGTACAGCGCTTATTGTTGGATCTGGCACAAAAGAAGGGTTGCTGCTCGACGCTGTAATAACCGGGGTTTTTTCATTATTTTTTCCAGCGCTTATGCCCGTGAGCTCTAATTGAACGGTACCGGGATCTTGAAATAATGCCTGGTCTGGAATAGGATCAATTGTGGTCAAGGGTTTATAATCTGGAATTTCGGCCTCGCTGCCCACGCGCAGATTCCTGATTAAGAATGCTCCAGTGTAATTCGGGGGTTGGGGAAACGTGATGGCTGAGTTATGCATGTTAAAAAGTACCCTGGTTATTCGTTTGGAGTTGATATCAGCGCCAATGTCTTTGTTTATTAAATCCCTATCACCAGAAAAGTCAAAAAATAATTTTGTCCATTTACCTGACGGCGCCCATTTTGTTTTATCGTCGCTGGTATTATTATTGTTATTTCGATAACTATCCTCATCATAAAACCATATCCAATGCATTGTAGAATCGTCTAATGAATACACTTCCATGGATAGGTACGGTTGTTCAGAAAGGTTCAGGGGCGCGTCAAAATTCCAATTATAACCGTCCCAGAGAAATTTATCATCACATGCAATTTTCATGGCGTGATAGCTTCCCGAATCTACCGTGGAAATAGTAAAGCTTCCGCCTTGTCCGTCGTGCAAGCTCCACGTGCCATTATTATACGCTTGTTCAACATTCGAAAAGTCGGCCACTGCCCCCGTGGCAAGGATTTCAGATACCTGGATATTGAATTTGTATTCCTGTTCTTTTGGGCCGTTGTCCGTTCCCGAGCCGTCATCGGAAATGGTTAATGAGATGTTGGCCGTTCCTTCGCCAGCGGGGTGCAGGGATATTTGCCCTGTATTACCCCCGGTGTATTGAACTTGAATAGAATCGTCTGGTATGGTTTCTTGATTATCGCTTGTGGCTGTTATCGTGAGGCCCTGGTTTCCGGTGTTATTGTCATCAATGCTGGTTATCTCGAATGATTGGCGGCCGTCGTTCAAGTAAAATACTTGGTCTTCGGGGGGCACGAGGCTAGGATGGTAATTAAAATCCTGAAAAGCCGATATTGTGAATTCCCTGGACAAGCTATCGGTCCCGTCACCCTTGTCTTTGAGCACGAGGCGCACGGATAGGGAAGGATCGCCTTCTGCCATGGTTAAATACATGTTGGCATAAGGACTGCCCGGGGCATGTTTAATATTTACATTTGATGGTGGCAAGGCAGTGGGATTGCTTGAATGAAAGAAAAAATTTAATTCTTGCTCTTTGTCAAGATCCCCGTCGGTAATTCCCGATAGTTTTATCATTTGTTCTTCACCTACCGGTACTTCCAGGTCTGGAATTGAATCAAATGACGGGGGGGTATTGGCCAAGATATGAATAGGTGCCGTCACGGTGCTATTGGTAAAGCCTTCTACTCCATTAGCCGTGATGTTTAGGTTGGCAGAACCCGTGGCCCCCTCGATGCAATCAAATGTGACATGGGCCGTGTGATGGTAAATACCGGATACTTTAATATTTTCAATCACGTTGGTGCCACCTGAAATAGTAACATGGCTCGCGTTGTGGATATCTTGGATTATAAAGGATTGATTTTTTCCATCTGGTTTAAAATAGAGCTCTTTAAACCCTCCAATACCTGCTGTTTTGGTGGCTTCGCTACCAGCTTTAAAATTATCTATCCAAGCCTTTCCAGTCGCGGTGAGGGCGGTAGGGTTAAAAGCGAAACCAAACTTATCGACACCCGTGAAATCGAACCGGGTTTTACCTGAAAAATCAAAGGTGTAGGTTACCGCTTCGTGTGATTCAATGATTCTTTTTTGCACGTGTGTATTGGCTGTTCCGTTAAATAAATACACCATCAAGGTAAAAGCTTTGTCGCAACGGATAGTAAGATTGACATAAGGATTTTCGCTGAGGTCAATTTCCGGTGCGGGAACGAAAGTGAAAGCATCATATTGTTTCGACTTGTGTATGCCTACTTTCAAGGCCCCGTTGACCCCGGACAAATCGTACTCTTTATTGGATTTCCAGGTATCGGGTTTCCCGTTGTCAAAATTTTCTTTAGTCCCTGTTTGAGCGTTCATGCCCAGGGAAAGCATAATAAATGCAATGATTAGTAAACTTGTAAATGTTTTCATGATGTAAAGTTTTAGTTAGTAGTTGTCCTGTAAATGTAGCAAAAAATTCACTAACTAAGAAGTGATTTTAATCGATTTAGTAATCGGGCAGGCTGTAATAGGCAATATCAATTAAAACTTGCCAGGGAACATTGAAAATCGTGTGCGGTCCAGGCGGGTTATAAATGAATACCATGTAAACACTTTTATATATTTGAAAAAAACATGATGAGGTATATCTTTTTCGTTATTTTGCTCGTGTTTTGTCAATGCAATCGGCAAACGGACAATTTGACAAGGGATAAGGCTATGTTGGCCCCGGTTATCAGTTGTGACTTTTGGTTAATTGGCCCCAAGCCTGTCCTTACCCTGGATGTTCCCATGAAGGTTGACTGTCACGGGATAATGTTCTTGCAATCTAGCGCATGTCATTGATTTCCACGCCCGGGTGTTCTGACTTGTCAAACTTGAAAAAACCTTTTTTCATGTTGTCCATGGCTTTAAAGTCTAGGATGTTGATGTGGTATTGAATGCCGTTTTTGCCAAAGTATTTTGCTGCTTCCAACCGTAAGCCGTCTTTTTGGATGTCTAGCCGAATCCTGGAGTATTCACTATTGTCAAGGTCTTTCGGGAACAGATCGACCACGTGGACGGTGTGGCCATTTTTCAGGTACTCTTCTTTAAACTTGTACTTGAAGTTTTTCTCGTAGCCCGTGAAAATCTGGCCAGGATCGCTTAATACAGAATTATCATCCTCCCGCGCGTTGGTAATGGTTACCTCGTTTAAATCAACCAGGTATTGCCATAAGGTTTTTCCATTTGAATATATGACGGTACCAGGCATTTTTAACTTGTACTTATTGTCCTCGAGATACAATATCCCGTCAAATTCGCCGCTTGTTTCTCCTTGATAATTGGTTTGTTTAAAATTAAATTCGGCATATATGGCGTCCAGGTTTTTCATTTGTTCCGAGAAGG
>CAZKIR010000071.1:0-4495 GCA_964552835.1 uncultured Bacteroidales bacterium | reverse complement strand
TTTAAGGTTTTCTCGGCATCCTGGCCCTTGCTAAGGCTTATCGCGGATAAAAACAGGATACAATAGCTTATAAATTTTTTCATGATCGCGTGATTAAAGATTGTTCAATTTATCAAATATTTGTTCCAGTGAATATTCATCTGGTATTAATACTTCCCTGGCCTTGCTCCCCTCGAAAGGCCCTACAATGCCAGCTGCTTCAAGTTGGTCAATAATCCTGCCAGCCCGGTTGTACCCGATGGAAAATTTTCGTTGTATCAACGAGGTAGAACCTTGTTGATGTATAACCAGCAGGCGGGCGGCTTCTTCAAAAAGGCCATCCCGCTTCTTTAAATCTACTTCCGCGGTTTCTTCTGTCCCCTCGTTCACGTACTCGGGCAATAGCATTGGGGTAGGGTAGCCTTGTTGCTGGCTGATGTGATCGGTTATTTTTTCTATTTCTGGAGTATCGATAAAGGCACATTGAATCCTTACCATGTCGCTGCCCGATGACAAAAGCATGTCGCCACGGCCAATCAACTGGTTGGCGCCAGGGCTGTCAAGGATGGTACGCGAATCGATCATCGAGGTTACCCGGAAAGCAATACGCGCCGGGAAGTTGGCCTTGATAACCCCGGTTATGATATTGGTAGTGGGGCGTTGGGTGGCTATGATCAAGTGGATGCCCACGGCCCTGGCCAACTGGGCCAATCTGGCCAAAGGCATTTCTACTTCTTTTCCGGCGGTCATGATCAAGTCCGCAAACTCGTCTATTACTACCACGATATAAGGTAAATACCGATGCCCTTTCTCGGGGTTCAGGCGCCGTTTGATAAATTTAGCGTTGTATTCTTTTAAATTCCGCACGTGGGCCGATTTAAGCAAGTCATACCTTTCATCCATCTCGATGGTCAATGAGTTCAGGGTATTAATAACTTTTTGCGTGTCAGTGATTATGGCTTCTTCGGCATCGGGCAACTTGGCTAAAAAATAATTTTCTATTTTCGAAAACAGGGTCAGTTCAACTTTTTTGGGATCAATCAACACGAATTTGATCTGGGCAGGGTGCTTCTTGTAAAGCAAGGAAGCCAGTATCGCGTTTAACCCAACGGATTTTCCTTGACCGGTGGCACCTGCTACTAACAAGTGGGGCATCCTGGCCAGGTCGAACACGTAGGGATCGTTCGATACCGTTTTGCCAATCCCTATAGCCAGGTCATAATTGTTTTCCTGAAATTTTTGTGACGAAATCACCGATTTCATCGAAACAATCTCAGGGTTTTGGTTTGGCACCTCTATCCCGATAGTACCTTTCCCGGGAATGGGGGCAATTATCCGGATGCCTAAGGCAGCCAGGCTAAGGGCTATGTCATCTTCCAGGTTTTTAATCTTGGAAATGCGGATGCCAGGGGCCGGTACGATCTCGTACAGGGTAACCGTGGGGCCTATCGTGGCTTTAATTTTATTTATCTGGATGTTGTAATTGGCCAGTGTTTCCACGATCTTGTTCTTGTTGGCTATCAGTTCTTCCTTGGTAACCGAGATGTCCTCTGATTTATGGTCTTCTAACAGGTCAACATCCGGATGCTTGTAATTGGGCAACTCGAGGGTTGGATCAAAATCTTTTATTTTTTCGCCACTTGCCTCTTCTTCTTCATTACCTTGTTGTTGCCTTTGCTCGATGGTGAGTTCCAGTTCATTTTCTTCCTGTCCCTTACCGGGCCCGTTTTTTTCTTGCCCGGGCATGGTTTGTTCCTGGTCTTTGTTTTCAGGACGTTCTATATACTCGAAATCAATATCGGCCCCTTCTTCGTTCTTTTCTTGTTGAGCGTTCCCTTGAACGGTTGGCTGATCGTCATCTTGTCCGGTATGCCTTTCTTCTTTCCCTTCTTCGGTTTCTTGCCCTTCAGGGGAAGTGGCTTCTCCCTGGCCAATTTCGGGGTATTTTTTCCCGGGTTTCGCGAAAAATTTTCTAAAGAATGATTTTACACGGTAAAGGGAATTTTCCCAGGAGAAGAAAATAAACACGCTAAAAGCGATGATGAGCAAAAAAGCTGTCCCGGTCCTCCCGATAAAGGCGTTAAGCCAGGTAGACACGAAATATCCATGTGCGCCTCCTGGACCACTGCCCAAGAAGCCGTTCAGGTTGCCCCATAAATATCCAAAGGTGATGGACAGCAGGATCATGGCAACAAGGCTGATACGGATCCACCGGCCTTGATCCTTTATCTTCATGCCCAGCATCCGTAAACCGATCACGAACAAGATGAGGGGGATAATGAACGAAGGTAACCCAAACCAGTTGTCCATAAACAAGTTGGCCAATTCAGCACCAGTTTTTCCTGACCAGTTTTGTACCTGGACGGAGGCATCCGAGATTACCTTGTCCCACTGAAAGCTTTGATCTGCTTTCCACGTGAAAAGGTAGGAGATAAAGGCCAGGCTGAGATATATGGCAAAAAACACGACAAATAAGCCCATCGAGTATTTTACCCTCTCGTCCGTGATCTTTTTTCGTTCCTTTTTCTTGGTTTCCCGTTGTTGTTGAGTGTCCTTGTTATTGTCTTTTTTCTTCGGCATTTATACGAATTGGATTTTTACAACCGCCAACAAAAATAAGGCAAACAAAAGATATTATTCCAGAATGTTGATGATTTTTTTAACCCCTTCCCGGTTTATTCTTTTGTATTCATGAGGTACCTTGAAGGTTGAGGCTTCGATATCACATAGGGTGATCTGGTCTGTTCGGAAATGCATGTGCAAGTTGTACATTTTCATCTGGAAATCCATGAGCACGCCGTTTATGTTAAAAAAAGGCGTGTTCTTGTTGGGCTCGGGTATATCTATCTGGTTGGTGTAGAATACCGGAAAATTGTTCATTTGTTTTGAATTGCTCGTGATATTTGCTTTTTTGCAAACATAGCCGGCGATTTCCTCGGTTGTGTCTAATTCTTCTACTTGCAAGCCGGGAATGGTGGTATAAAAAACAGACGAATCTGCCCCTTTCTCGATATAATAATATTTCTTTTTCATGATATCGAAAAGACCGATCAGGGAATCTGTCCTGGTATTCGCTATGAGGGTGAAATTAAAGTTCCCCGATAAACCGGGAAAAGTAGTTTTAAGCCGGGACCCTTTGAAAATGATTTGCATTTTCTCTGGAAGCAGGAACCCGTATAGCTCGGCTTGTTTTTTATCCAGGTAATTGATGTCGTATTCAATAATCCCTTCGGTTATTTTTTTTTCCTTTGGTTTTTGCCGACAGGAAACAGATAAGAAGAGGGCACAGATTAAAAAGATCGAAATTTTTTGCATATCAAGCAATTTCTGTATTAGGGACATGTTTTCGAATACCAGGCAAACCTACATAATTTTTACTTAAAAATAATATAAAAATACTAAAAATTAGGGCTATTGTCCTTTCGTTTAAATTAATTGCAGGCGATAAGAATAGGGTTTTTAGTATTTTTTTTCAGGTAGGACAAGCCTAAAATTCTGTAATTTTATTTTAAATTTGTGCCTTTTCCAAACCGGTTTGAAATTATGCAGGGGCTGATTTCAACAATTCATTTTAACTAGCAAGCCCATGTCGAAAACATTAAAAGGCAGGAGTTTCTTAAAATTACTCGATTTTTCCCGTGCCGAGGTATTATCGTTGCTTAATACGGCCATGGTTTTAAAAACCATGAAGAAAAACCGCCCTGAAAAAAAGTTTTTGGAAGGTAAAAACATCGCGTTGATATTCGAGAAAACATCTACCCGTACCCGATGTGCTTTCGAAGTTGCGGCAGCCGATCAAGGGGGCCATACTACTTACCTGGACCCATCGGGATCGCAGCTTGGCCATAAGGAATCTATGAAAGATACTGCACGGGTTTTAGGTCGAATGTACGACGCGATCGAGTACCGGGGGTTTGGTCAAGAAATTGTTGAAATCCTTGGCGCATATGCAGGAGTGCCCGTGTGGAACGGGCTTACAAATGAATTTCACCCTACCCAGGCTTTGGCCGATTTGATGACCATGAAAGAGCATTCAAGGAAAGAATTCAAGGATATATCTTTTTGTTACCTGGGCGATGGGC
The DNA here is from genome assembly GCA_964552835.1 of uncultured Bacteroidales bacterium. GTDB lineage: Bacteria > Bacteroidota > Bacteroidia > Bacteroidales > CAYFUP01 > CAZKIR01. Next base: position 434 of record CAZKIR010000071.1, on the reverse strand, counting down.
GTAATAACGTGGCCAATTCATTGCTCGTGGCGGCTTGTCTCGTGGGCATGGATATTCGGATAGCTGCACCGGCCGTTTATCAACCCGGTAAAGAATTGGTTTCCCAGTGCATGGATTTGGCCAGGGAAAGCCGTGCTTGCGTGATGATTGATGAGGATATCGAGGAAGCCGTAAAAAGTGTAGATTTTTTATACACGGACGTCTGGGTTTCGATGGGAGAACCTGCCGGGGAATGGGAAACCCGGGTTAAATTGTTTAAACCTTATCAGGTAAATACCGATCTGATTGCAAAAACAAGAAACCCCAAGGTGAAATTCCTTCATTGTTTGCCTGCTTTTCATAACCGGGAGACAAAAGTGGGCGAAGAGATTTTTCAAAAATATGGCATGGACGGGCTGGAAGTCACTGAAGAAGTTTTCGAATCACCGGCATCC
>CAZKIR010000070.1:1070-12905 GCA_964552835.1 uncultured Bacteroidales bacterium | reverse complement strand
AAGGGGCCACTTTTTAGGTTTCTTTCGTATAAATTTACAGAAGAATCACCCTCAAAAAAACATCAAAATGGAAATTACAAATAAAGCATTGGTTAACAACATTGACGTGCAAGGAGATATGGTTTATCCCAGGGTATATTTAAGCAAGTTGCAAAACAAGTTTCAATTTAGCGGCATATCCATACCCGAGGATGCCGACCAATTTTATTCCCCCCTGCTTAACTGGTTAAACGAGTATGGTAAGGTGCCCAACCCAGCCTCTGAATTCATTTTCAAGATGGAATACATGAACAAGGAATCCGCTGAGATGATCCACAAGATCATCCATAAATTACAAGAAATTTATGAAAAGGGAAACAAAATTTTAATCAAATGGTATTATCATTATGATGATGAAGACATGCTTGATGAAGGCAGGGAATTTGCACAAAACTTCACGGTCCCCTTCGAGCTTATCAACTATAAAAATTAATAATTTAATTACAAATACCTGGAAATTTGCAATTAATTATTATATTAGCTATCCCTGATTAACATGATTTTTATGGAGGACACAAAACAAAAGCTAGGGATAAACCCTTTATTTATAGAGGGTAACGAGGACTTGCCAACGATTACCTTGAACCACCTTGACAAGGTTTTCGAGTTTAAAGGCAGATCCCTCCCGGAGGACGTGAGTGAATTTTATAATCCTGTTATACAATGGATACAGTATTATAAAAAGAAAATAACAGGTGAAAACATCATCTTTGATTTTAAGTTGGATTACATGAATTCGGGTTCATACAAGATGATTTTTTCTATCGTGAAAGAATTGCAAGATATGTACCACAAGGGAAACACCATCCTGGTGCGATGGCACTATTACGCGGAAGATGATGATATGAGGGACGAGGGAAAAGGCTTCGCGGAAAGGCTTAACGTGCCTTTCGAGTTTATCCGGTATACAGATTAAACATTTATTAAATAGAGTTTTTACAGATTATGGGAGCGATAAGTAACGGTTTAGAAATAATAAAGATTGAGGCGACAGATGATACCCCTTTTGTTTTGCTTGACCCGCGAAACGGCAAGATAGAAATCGGGGGGCACTCCTTACCTGAAGATGTAAAAGAATTTTACACCCCCATCATGAATTGGATATTGGCCTACAAGGATAACCCGAACGAAAATACCCACGTGGTGTTCAAGTTCGATTATTTTAACACGGCCTCTTCAAAACAAATCCTTGACATGATCGAAGAAATCAAGCAAATTAAACAAAATGGCAACCAACTAAAGGTTGACTGGTTTTACATGGAAGATGACGATGACATGCTGGATGCCGGGGAGCAATTCGCGGAATTTACGGAACTTGAATTCAGTTTTCATATCCTTCCCGAAGAATAAGTTCTACCCAGGCATTGCCGCTGATCATGGCCTTTATTGATATAACTTGCATGGTACTGTTATATTCCCTGGAAATAAGGTAGGGGGTGCCCTGCCGGAAATGCGTGGTACGGGCCAGGTGCCCGTCTTCGTTAAAATAACGCCACGTACCATTTTGCTGGTCATTGACAAAAAGGCCAACACGGGTCATTTTTCCATTTTCAGTAAAAAATTTCCAGGTACCGGTTGCCTTGCCTTCGTTATACCGGCCCACTTGTTTTAGCGTTCCGTTAGCATGAAATATTTTCCAGGTGCCATGGTATTTTCCTTCTTGAAATGTCCCTATCGCGTGCGGGGATCCGTCCGTGTAGTATGAATACCAGCGCCCCACTTTTTCACCGTCCACGTACTGGCCCTTTTGGATAAGCCCCCCGGATGGAAAATATTCCAGGTACCCCCCTTGCATTTGGCCATTTTCGTAGGATACCTCCAGTTGCAAACGGCCATTGGGATAGTAAGCCAGGTATTTACCGTGCAGCTTGCCCTTGGGGTTGTAATGACAAATTCTTTGACGCGTGCTATCCGGGTAATATACCTCGAGTGAATCCACGAAACGGGGGCCAAGTTTCGTGCCCGAGTAATTTAATGAGCCGTTTTCGTGATACATCTTCCAAGGGCCGTTCAGCGTGTCGGAAACATAGCTTTTCTCTTGGTATTTGTTCCCGTTTTCCTGAAAAATTATCTCGCTGCCTTGTTTCTTTCCTTGTTCATAACGAGTGGCCGACTTTATCGTGCCGCCAGGGTAATATTGAACAAATTCACCTTCGAGTCCCCCCTTCTGGTAATGGGCTTTGGCTTTCAATTCTCCGGAAGGATACCAGGCCTTGTAAACCCCATCCTTTTGACCCTTGCTATACAAGTAAACCTCCTGAATATTCCCTTTTGCATGGTAAACAAACAAAGTATCCTCCAGTAGGCCATGTTGATAATAAGCTTCTTGTAACAGGTTGCCGATGCTGTCATAATAAAAGTAATTTCCATGCCTGACTGTATCCCCGGCATAAACCCTGGCTTGGAATTGTTCCTTGATCCCATCATTGCCATAATAATTAATAACAACCGAGGTATCCTGACAAAATGGTTTACCTGGAAACAAAAATAAAATCGTGAATAAATTAAATATTCCCCGGACTGTTTTTTTCCGAAAACCGTCCATGTAATGCCCCACTTTCTTTTATTGGTTTTTGTGCGGTACTTCTATAATAAGTTGCGTGCCCTCAAGGGAAGAACTGCTGCCATAATCCAGTATGGCCGCCAAGGAGTACTTACCATTTGGCAATTCATCTGGCAAAGAAAGTTCTATAATTTTAGTTGACTTGGAATAAGAGGTAAACTTAATCTCATCAAATTTTGTTTCTTCTGCCGTTTCAAGATTTGAAGCGATCAAGTATACCTTGCACTTTGCAATCTTGTCACCGATATTATCAATATTTGCCTGGAATTTCCGTAAGCGATCACCCTCTGTTGTTACCTCCCTTAACCGGCTAATTTTTACCACGTAATTGGTATTGGAAGCAGGGGATTGGGTAACTTGCACGGCAATGCGTGCACTAATGTTCATGCCCGCCGTAATGCCCTTGTCTGCCCCAAAAGCTTCTTGCTCCCTGGCAGAAGTAAAATAAATCATGCCCCATTTGGAAGAATAATCATCCAGGGGGGCTTGCAAGGTAACGGATATTTGTCGTTCCTCGTTGGGGTTTAATTCAAAATACGCGGGGGATATGCTCATCCAGTTCGCGATAGAATATTTTGTTGATTTTGCTTCCAGGTATTTCTTTCCCCCACGGGTTGAAGGTAAAAAATCCCCAACAGAAACCAAGATTGGCATTTTTTTGCTCGAGTGGTTTTTAACGTTTATCATCTTCTCTTGCGATTCGCCCGGTTCGGCATTAAACGCGAGCTTGGCAGGCGATACTTCAAAATCTTGCCCGATAGAAAATTGAACCAGGCTGATCAATAAGATGAAAATAACTATAAATAGTCGCATGTTCATAAAGGATATTTTGGGACAATTATAATGAAAAAAAATATTCTTTTTAGCTTTTAATTGATATTTTTACTGAAATTTATTATTTTACGGCATTGATTTTTGAATTTTCAGGTAAACTAAAACTATTTTTCATGGTTGGATTGATTTGTAGGGAAAAGGCTGTTAAAATTATTAGTATTGTTATCCTCGCGTTTTTTATTTCGAGTAATTCAATGGCACAAGAAATCAGGCCGCTTGATGCCGAAAGCCAGGCAAAAATCGAAGAACACCTTGAACTTGTTGATTACTATCAAGATCAAAATAATATTCATCAGGCCGTTTATTATTTGAACCGGATAGCGTTCACTTACTGGGAATTCGGGCATTTGCAAAAAGCCATTGATTACTTCCTGCAATCTGTTCCGCTTAATAAAGAAATCAATAACTGGAACGACATTAAGGTTATTTACAGTAATATCGGCTTAATATACGCAGATCTCGAGGAATTGGAACCGGCCCTGGAGTACTTTTACAAGAGTTTGGAAATTAGGCGAAAACTTAATGACCGCAAGGAAATTGCATCAGGCTTGATTGATGTCGCTTATATTTTAAGTATCCTTGGCGATAATGAAAAATCAAACCAGATGCTTGAAGAAGCCCTGGATATTTCGCTGGAGGAAGATTATTCCAGGTTAATCCTGAGCTGTTACAACCTGCTTTCGAAAAATTACCAATACATTGGAAACCTGAAAAAATCATCAGAATACAATAACAAACACGCCGCGTACCAGCAACACCTCGAGGAAACCAGCCTAAAAGAAGAATACCAGGAAAGGGAAACCAAAAACCTTGTCGAGATAAGGAAAACCCAGGCCGAGAAAAAAGCCAAAGAGCTGGAATTAAAGCTGAACCAGATGCAATATGCCGTGCAGCAAGATTCCATGGCCGAGGTGGTGCAAGCCAAGGAAGATTCCTTGCAAGCAACAGAACGTTTAAGCAGGCTCAGGGAACAACGGATAGAGCTGTTGAATAAAGAGAAAAAGTTGCAACAAGTACAATTGGAAAAAGAGCAAGCCGCCAAAAGGGTCTTGAACCTGATCATCCTCTCCGGTGCCATCTTCCTGTTACTGTTGCTGGCCCTGGCAGTGGTCATGTACCGCAACAACAAGGCCAAGCAACGGGCCAACCGGGCACTACAGGATAAAAACACCGAGATACAGAAAAAAACCGTGCAGTTGGAAACCGCGTTCAAGCAAATAGAGGAACAAAACGTGAAGATTACCAAGAGTATCAACTACGCCAAGAGCATACAGCAAGCCTTGTTGCCGCGAAAAGAAGTGTTAAATGATTACTTGCCGGAATCCTTCATCTTTTTCCGCCCGCGCGACGTGGTTAGTGGTGATTTTTACTGGTTTACCGAGGTAAACCGATTGAACGACCTGTACGAGACCAAGGAAGAATTTAATAACTATGAAAAACTCCAAAAGCAAAACGGGCAACTGGTCAACATCCAAAACAACAAGTTCGTGATCTCGGCCGTGGATTGTACCGGGCACGGTGTCCCCGGGGCCTTCATGTCGATGATCGGCTACAACCTGCTCGACGAGATCATCGCCACCGGCCACACCCGCGCCGATATTATCCTGAACGAGCTGCACAAGGGCGTGCGCCGTGCCTTAAAACAAGACGTGACAGAGAACCGCGACGGGATGGACATGGCCTTGTGCGTGATCAACAACGCCACCCGAACCATTAGCTACGCGGGGGCCAAAAACCCCTTGCTTTACATTAAAGACAACGAGGTACACGAGCTAAAAGCCGACCGGAACCCCATCGGGGGCTTACAGACCGAAAAGAAGAGAAAATTTCAATACCACGAACTCCCGATTGACAAGCCCACGAATTTTTACCTTTTCTCGGACGGTTTCGTGGACCAGTTTGGTGGCCCCAAACGCCGTAAATTTTTAATGAAAAACCTGAAAAAACTCTTGCTCGAGATACAAGGCTTGTCCATGGCCGAGCAGGAAAAAAGGCTGGCAAAAACATTTGACGAATGGAAAGGGGGCAAAAACAAGCAAATTGATGACGTGCTGGTCATTGGTTTCAGTCTCGGGCAAAAACTGGTTCCCATGGAGAAAAAACAAGAAAAAACAGAAAACGTGGAAATTTAATCAAGCTTAACATTGTTTTCATCAACATTTTCCCTTTGTTAACCATAGCTTACATGTTGTTTATCAAAAAAGAGAAACAATAAACATGAATTTCAGGGAAACCGTTAGCGTTTATGCTTTTTTTTTATAACTTTACCTCTTTAAATATCGTAAAAAATAATAACTCAAAAAATAAACAAGATGAAAAAGTTAACATTACTTTTAGTAGCGTTTGTTGTCATGTCCGTGACAGCATTTGGACAAGCAGTATCGGACAACGCGGTGATACCCGTTTCCATCAACTTGAACTCGATTTTAAGGTTAAACGTGACCTCCGGGGGCAACATTGAATTTACCGTGAACACGATAGAACAATACACAAGCGGCATTATCAATACCGACTTGTACGACACCCGTTTCACGGTAGCATCTTCTGTAGACTTTAACGTTCTTTTATACGCCGAAGATGGAACTTTCATGGGTGTTGACAATTCAGCGAACAGCATGCCATTGGATAACGTTGGATACCAAATTGAAGCAGACGGAACGGGTGCTGCCGGAATCAACTGGGACCTTGAAACAGCAGGTGATGATCCTAGCGCTACTACTCTCCTAACCGCTACTTCTACGCATCAAGCAATAACATCGTTAGCCAATGCCGGTGCCGGGGGGACAGCGCAGAATGCATTTATTATTAATTGGGAATTAGCCACGGATGGAGTCGGAATAGATGTTATTGGTGAAAGTGGGCAGCTTTCATTACTTGAACAAAGCTTGGCACCAGACAGGTACACGACAAATGTTTTTCTTATCCTGGAAGCCCAGTAAAATAATAATATTATTTTGTGAAAAAAGAAGTTAAACATTTGTTGTTTAACTTCTTTTTTTTATACTTTAGTGATAAATTTTATCTGACATTGAAAAAAATAGTTTTCATTATAATAATCATGTCCTTTTTATCAGGGCAATACGCGATAGGGCAAAACAATACTACCTCCCGGATTACGATGTATGCCGGGGGCAGTTTGGAATTTACCTTCAACTCCTTAAAAAAATATAATGATGGCTTTTCATACACGAGTTGGACGAATTTGCGCATTTATTTTATTGATACCACTGATGATGGCACGGGAACTACCAAGGAATGGAAATTAACATGCCGGGCAAATTCTACAACGATATACGGGGATTACGGTAACAACTTGGATTTAAGCAATATTGAACTAGAAGCTACCAATGGCAGCGGGTTTGCTGGCGCTACCTACCCTGGTAAAATAACGCTTTCTGACGTGGATAAAAATCTCATCACGAACGGACCGCAGGGAACGGGCACGATTTACATTTCTTATGATGTTGGAACAACCACGTCGTTACTGGGGGAGCCCCCGGATAACTATGTAGTGGATATAATTTTCACGTTACAACCGGAATGATTTTATTTGGCGAAGGCATGCTATGCATCAAGGCAAGAAAATTATATTATGTTTTATTATCGGGATAACGGTTTTAAGTTATCAAGCCAGCTATGGCCAAAAATTAGGTGATGAGCCGCCTAAATTTGAATTAAAGGCATGGTTCGTGAAGCAATTTTTAGAAATTGAAGCAAACCAGTCGTTTTTCAATATCCTGAAAATATATAACCCCACGGCTTATAACCAATCATTCGAATTAGCCCTTAACACCCCGATGGGCTGGTCGCTTATGATAGAGAACAATCAAAGGTTTTCTGTACCTAAAGGCGACACCTTGATTATTCCTGTTAGGGCGGCTATCTCTAAACAAGTAAAAGGGGAAATCGGGTATTCACTGGTGGCCGCCTTACGCGATCAGCAAGGAAACTCGATAACGAATACTTCCTTTTTCGTGAAAGTTCCGAAGAAAACCGAGTTAAGGTTTCGAAACCTGAGCCGGATGGAATATTTTGACCAGAAAACACAGTCGGCTACTTTTCGGATAAAACTAGAAAACCGGGGCAACATCGATGAGTTAATTGACCTGGAATTTGAATTACCGCCTTCCTTGAAAATGACCAACGCGATAAACAACATTTACACGGATAAAATAACCCTTCCCCCGCATGTTGACTCCACCTACCAATACAGGATCACCCGGGACGAGTCTGATATTTATGCCAACAAACCCATGCACCGCCTGGATATCAAAATCACGAGCCCGGATACCAGTTTTCAAAGCACGGTTTGGTTTAAAGATCTCGATTACAAGTATAAAAACACTATCCCTAGCGAAAAAAAGATGCTGATCGCGCGCTTGATGGCCCATAACCTGTTTAGCGACAACCCGACAAATATCACTTCTTCCTTATACGGGACGATTTTATTAAAAAACCAGCAAGATATATACTACCGTTTTGACAATTACAAGAGCAGCAGCTTTAATGATCTATGGCTTTACAGTAAAATGTATGCTGGGTATCGAAACCCTACCATTGATATCAAAATAGGGGATGTTACCAAATCCATCGAGCAAAACATGTTGGGGCGGGGCGTGGATGCCACGGTAAGCCTTGACAAACACGAGATAAGGGCAGCCGGATCATGGCATATCTTACGACCTGTAACAAATTATGGTGGAGAATATACATTTAAAGTCAACAACAACCTATTCCTGGGCACGGGCGGATCCTATAAACACCAGGAAAACCTTGCTGTAGAATCAAAGGTTGGATACGTGGAGTCGCGCTTTAATATCGCGAACACCAATAGCATTTCCATGCGCTTCGCGGCAAGCGAAGAGGTACATTCATTAACCGAGAACTTCACGAAGCAAGGGCTCGGGATTAATTTGAACTATTCAGGGACCATTAAAGATAATGTACGGTTCAGTGTTAGTAACCGGTACGGTTCGCCTAATTATTCCGGTTCTTACAGGGGGAGGTTGTACAGCCGGGCAGATATGTACTACAAGATCGACCAGATCAATTACATCAATTTTGATTACCACTTGCAGGAATACAGGCCAAAGTATTATTTTAACGGGCAATCGTCCAGGGAACAACAATATACCTATCAACAAGGGCGGGCTATTTATCACCGGATTATTAACCCAACGGTAACACTGAACGCGGGGCCAATCTATCAAAGGCAAAACTCGAACAGCTTCACCCATTTTCAGGAAGGCGACTGGTTTGGAACAGAAAGCTACAAGATAAAAGTTGGGGGAAGGCTTAAAGAACAAAATTTAATTAATACCTTTAACCCATCCGTGACCCTGGCCATGAACCGGTTTACAGATTACAGCAAAAACTTTGGCGGGCAGTATAATCCGGACATTCAATCAAAACCCCCGTTTTTTTCAGGCAAATTCAGGTTTAACATGCAAAGAAAATACTGGGGGGCTTACCTAACGTATTTTTATGGCCCCTATAGTTTAAACCAGATGTTTAATTACTTTTATGGTGGCAATTTTCACAAGTCAGTGCGCTTGATGCCATATTTCAAAAAATTTATTTACAAGGACATTGTTGAACTGGTATCCAGGGGGGCTTACATGCGGAACCTAGCCAAATCAACAGACAATTTCACCCTTAGCAACCGCCTAACAAGTTACTTGCCCAATGGCTTAGAATTAAGCTTGCTAAATAATTTTAACTACTCCAGTGTTTACGATGAGGTAACCGAGCGCAAATACAAGTACTCGTCCATTTATTTCGAGATGGCCTTGCGAAAAGAATTCGGCTTTAACCAGCCGCGGATGAAATTTCATGATTTAAAGCTCTTGTTTTACAAGGATATAAATGGCAACCGGGTAAAGGATGAAAATGAGCCTGGAATTAACAAGGTTTTGGTGAATTTTTCCCGGGATCAACAATTGAACAAGAACAAGGATTACGAGGGGGAATTCTATTCTACTGAACTGCTATCCAACCATGACGGGATAGTTATGTATGAAAAAATACCGGATGGCTACTACCAGGTAAAATTCAATTCCCTGGGCACCAACGGCAATTTTTACTCGAGCAACAACAAACGCCTCGTGCACGTGACAGCAAATACCACCCTGGAAATCCCCTTCCTGGAAAACAACAAGATATTTGGAAAAGTCATCCTGAACCGGAGCAAGCTATCGAACCTGGGGGATATTGATTTATCGAACATAAAAGTAAAGGCCGTGGACAGCGAGGGGAACATTACCTCTACCCTCACCGACCATAAAGGGGAATTCGTTTTATACCTGCCCAATGTCGACGTGTATGATGTATCGATAAACAACATTTTTTACGAGCATTTTGATTTAAGGCAGAACCATTTTGACGTGCAATTAAATGGTTACAAGCAATTTGAAATGAGCTTCGTGTTTGATGAAAAACGGCGAAAAATCAATTTTAGCCCGAGTTTCGAACCCGAGGACTTCAAAATTAAAACTGTTCGCCGCACGAACTTAAGTGGCACGGTCAAAGACGAGAGTACTTTATCGCCCCTGTACGCGAAAGTAGAAGTGATCGATAACAAATCAGGCGAAACCATCGTTTCGACACATACTAACCGCGGTACCGGCAAATACAGTACCTCTTTCATCACGGGCGATAATTATACCCTGGTGGTCAACTCGGACGATTACTGGTACCATTCAGAAAACTTGTACTTGAACCAGTTGACCACCTTCCAGGACATCGAGAAAAACATATTGCTGAAGAGTATTATTATCGGTTCGAAATTAAAAATCAACAACTTGCAGTTCGAAGAAGGCTCAACGCAAATACCACCCGCGGCATACCCTGAATTGGAAAGGCTAGTGAACCAATTAAAGAAAAACCAGAATATCCGTATCCAGGTAGCAGGGCATTGCGATGACCTGGAAGCCATGGAAGAACGAAATATCTCGGAAGAACGGGCCAAGGCAGTTACCAAGTTCTTGATTGAAAACGGCTTTAGCAATATAGAATATGTTGGCTACCAGAACGCGCAACCCGTGACATCTAACGACACGGAAGAATCCCGCGCCCAGAATAGACGGGTTGAAGTTATTGTAACAGACAAATAATTAAATATCATGAAAAACTCGCGAAAAACCATATTAGCTATTATTTCATTCTCGTTGATATTTCTTTTTACAACTTGTGAAAAGGATGTGGAATTTGAATTTGACGAGGGAATGCTGGTCGATACCCCCTGGGGGATCCCTCAAATCTTGGAACTGGGACCAAACCTGACAAACGTGGATCAATCAGCCCCCACCATTTTTTACGAGAGCGGGCTGGTGGTTTTTGGTGATCAAAAAGAGGATTACTGGCAGATTTATGATGCGCGAAGCATCCTGTTGGAACAAAAGTCTCAAATATGGAACATCATCAAGCTTAACAAGGATACTTTGCACGTGAACAAGGTAGGGTACCGAAATTCACGGTTTATCGCGGAAGTCTTGTACGAGCGGTTAAGGAAAACAGAATAGCAACTTATTGTGCCTCGAGCACGTGCAGCCGGCTCATGCCGTGACTGCTGCCCGGCCAAAGTGCCGGGCTTTTTTTGCTGCCTATCCATTTTCTTTTATCAATCTATTTTACTTGTATCCTACTCGTTGATATTTGAACTACCTTATACATAGATTCGTTTTTTAACTTATTGTCATACAGTTAACTTTTTGCTTCAAGGATAAATAATAAGATTATGATAATTCATGGCTACGAAAAAAATTTGTAAACGCTTTGGTTTTGTTTTAATTTTTCCAACTTTTTGCCTTGATGCAAAAAGTTTCAAAAAAAATCAAGCCCAAATGATCCTTCCCCCCGCCCTTTCCAATCAATGAAAAGTCTAACGACGACATGGCAAGCCACCTCGTTGATTTTTCTATTGATTGGAAATTCCAGCTAGCCCATGGCGCGCCCATTTGGGCAGGCCTACCCGCTGGTAAGAGCTGGGTTAATTGAACATTTCTCCCCATGCTTTTTACTAAAAAAATATCAAAGGCTTTTAGTGGTAAAAGCAGATTGCCAGGAATAATATGTATTCTTCATTCAGGAAAAAATTCGCCTTTTGGGACTACCTTACATGTATATTGTAATCATTTATTTTCCAGGGTATTAAACTCTCCCGATCCCCTCGTGCCATTCAAAATATATTTGAACTCTTTTTAAATCAACAATAATAAGGTTATAGATGATTTTACCATTCATTTTGTCCATTAAGCCCAATTTCAACATATATTGCTGACATACAAGATATCTACAAAAAAAACACGGGCATCCAGCCCGTGTTTTTTTTAACCTCTAAATATGCAGATGTTGGGCAAGGCAATGAGGCCGGCAAACTCGATGCATTAATGCATTTCCCA
>CAZKIR010000070.1:0-1060 GCA_964552835.1 uncultured Bacteroidales bacterium | reverse complement strand
ACCATTCAGGAATTTCTGGCTTAGATCGCCTCCCCTCCCCTTTCTTCAGTGCGTATGCGGATGCATTCCTCCAGGGGGGTTATAAATATCTTGCCGTCACCGATTTCACCCATGGAATTGGATTTAGCCGACTTAACGATAGTGTCCACGGTTATATCGACAAATTCATCATTCACGGCAATCTCGAGCCGGACTTTAGGGATCAGGTTGGGCACGATGCGCTGCCCCCTGTATATTTCTTCCCCGGTTTGTTGGCCATGGCCAGAAACCCGGCTCACCGTGATGCGCTTTATATCAGCCTGGATAAGTGCTTCCCGCACCATGTCCAGCTTGTTCTCGCGTATAATTGCTGTAATTAATTTCATATTATATCATTTTTTTAATTTTTGGTATTATTTTTATTTAAGTGGTAAAATATTTATATTATACAAAACACTGTTTAAACACAGTTTAAATATTGTTTAAATATAGTTTTAAATGTGGTTAAAATATTGTTTAAATGTTGCTTTTTTTGATTGATGCAATATAGTGGCTTATTTTTACAGCTAATTTTGAAAGCTGAAAAATTTCCAACTTCTGAAAACTAAAATACAACATATAAACTACATTAAACAATATTTCAACTACATATAAACTACGTTAAACTATATTTCAATTACATATAAACAAATTGCAAGTTATCATTAAATTCGTGGTAAAACCTAATTTTTAAAACCAAAAGATTAACTCGGGTTAAGCATACCATAGCCACTTTCACCGTGGAAAGAAGCATCCAAGCCTTGCATTTCTTCTTTTTCCTTGGCACGGAAACCAAAAATTTTGTCTACCAGGAATACCAGGATCAAGGTAAGCACGGCCGCGTAAACAATGGCTATCAGCACGGCAGCCACTTGCACGCCAAGCTGTTGCCAGGTAGTCCATGTACCACCAACAGCTTCGGCTGCCTCAGCCATCCAGCTTTTCCGGATAAAGAATGTGAGCATGATAGCCCCCACGATACCACCGATGCCATGCACACCAAATGCATCCAGGCTATCGTCATACCCGAGTTTGTTTTTCA
>CAZKIR010000069.1:0-12917 GCA_964552835.1 uncultured Bacteroidales bacterium | reverse complement strand
TTAAACTATATTTCAATTACATATAAACAAATTGCAAGTTATCATTAAATTCGTGATAAAACCATATTTTTACCCATTACTTGTTGGTGGCAAGCAGGTTAAACGGAAATAATAAATTGCCCACCTTTACCGCTTCACCAGCTTGTAATTCCTGAAAGCCCCCAGGCTATAACCGCCAAGAAGGGTATTTTCGAACCAGGAGAGGAGGCGGTATTTCATTTTTTCGTGCGAATGCTTCTTTCGGAATTTGCTTGGCTTTCCCTTGTATTGCAAGGCTTCTTCCCAGTGAAACTTTGAAATCCATTCCTTCATTACCTTGGGGTGTGTCCCCTTGTATTTTTTTAGATGGTTTAAGGGGCCATAATCAAAGTTCAGGTTTTTCATCATCTCTTCGGCTGCTTTTTTTCCCCAGTGATTGGTGTGTAGGGCTTTCATCTTGTTCACCATAAGCCCCGGGGGCCTTACCCAGCCATAATGAAAGATGTACGCGTCAACCGGGGCAACTTTTAATTTACAGGTACCTTCCTGTTGCCGGTAATGAATGCCATCAAAATTTGGTATCCGCCTGAAGGATTGGGCCGATTCCCAGGAATGGATATCGGGATCGTTGCGGATGACACGAATCTCATGTTTATACCACTTGTGGGAGTAATGGTAATGCCAGTAGTCGCCCCAGAAGTGTAGATATTTGAACAACAATCCTTCCACTTCTTTATCGTGCAATAGTTCCTCGCAACGCTTTTGAATGACCGGTAGGTATTTTTCATGGATTACCTCGTCGGCTTGCAAGTAAATCAGCCAGTCGCCCGTGCATGCTTCCTTGGCGAGATCTGACTGGTGGGCGTGTTCCATGCCCCGGGGGTATTTGTCATAATCCCACACCGTGTCAATAATTTTTATCTTATCGCTATCAATTTCTTGAATTAACGCACGGGTGCGGTCGTCCGGGTTACAGTCGCCCACGGCCACCACGAATTCGTCCACGATGGGCAAAATCGATTCAATGGATTGCTTGATCGGGTAATATAATTTATTGGCGTTTTTAGCCATGGAAAATCCGCTGATTTTCATATAATTATTTTTAAGTTAACCATATTTGTTAAAAACAGGTTTAAACCTGCGAATTTATGAAATCTGGGGGAGTATGTCAGTAGAATGGCCTATTTATTTGACGGCCTGGAAAGAATAAAATATTCTTTAGCCTGGAACAAGATAAACGAGTAAAAAAACGCGATGTAGGTGGTGCCTATTTGAAAACGGATGGCATTGCTGCTGAGCATTAACACGAGAACGGCGGCCAAAAAAGTTAGAAAAAGATAACTCTTTAGCCCTTTCTCTAGTTTTACCGGGTAAAAGAAAGCGGTACAAAACCAAATTAAACCCAACAGCCCGAAAGAAATCCAAATATTCACGAATTGGTTATGGCCAATAATATATTCTTCCTTGGGCAGTTTCGAGCCGGTTTTCTGGTAATATTCGGTATAAACGCTTTCTATATCGCCCGTTCCCATCCCAATAAAAAAATGATCTTGTATGATTTTAACCCCTACTTTTAAGGCTTCTGCCCGCTTGGTCAAGGACTGGCCCGCTGGGTTGCCGGTCCGGGTATACCAGTCAATCTGCCATACAATTTTATATATCCTTGGATACAGGCTGTATTTTTTTGTAAATATGTAATTGGCATGGCCTGATTCAATGGCTTGGATATCCTTTTCGGTTAACTTGCTAATCCCCAGCGAGTCTTTCGTGTATCCCCTCGAAGTTAGGTAGCGGATAAGGGTTAAGCGCAAGGGTTGCCCCATTTTGTCGGCCCCCTTGTATGGTATATCGCTTATCTCGTTCCACTCCTTTTTAAGTTCTTTTTGGTTCACGTGCAACCACACGTAATGCCCGTTTTCCGCCTCTTCAGAATTCAGGGCATGATAATAAGGGTTGCCGTTTGGGGTAAATTTTGCCCGTTCTACTTCATGAATGGGCTTATCCGGATGAAAAGTGGTGTAAGCTTTCGCGAATAGATACCCTAAGACGCAAGTTACCAATATAATTGTTATCCAGCCCAACCATGAAAAAACGCGGTTCTTATAATAAACATGTTGGATATAAATGAACAAGATAATGAAAGCAATAAAAGTGACAATTCCAGTAAGGGATTGTAGGAGAAAAATGTACACGGAAAACCAGAGGGAAAGAAACGCGTAAAGGGTTTTTTCGGTTTTTCCCACGGTTTTCTTGTCAAACAAGGCATAGTACACGAGAATAAAAAGTGACAGGGCCACCATGGAAGAAAACGGGATATGGGATATGAATATTGAAATATCACGAATATCGTTTATATTTTTGGGAATTATGTTGGTTAAAACCATCGTGCTAATTAGGCTGTTCACGAAAATGCCGGCAACAAAAATAAGCAGGATGGTTTTAACTTGCCAGTATTTTAGTTTCCTTGAAGTGCCAATAATTACTGGCAGGATTAATATCGGGAGCTTAAGCTTCAAGCTGTGAAGGGCATTGCCAAAATCATTCGTGTAAAGGGTGCCGGCCAAGTAAATCAAGTAAATGGAAGCAAACCATATAATGGATTGCTGTTTTTTCAGGATAGTTGTTTTTTTTGAAAATTGCCCCTCGGCTATCCAGTTTAACATTAGGATAATTTGTGCTATACTTAGCAAGTACCTGGAAAGGCTAATGCTGCCTACAAGTAATGCCAACGCGAACAAGTACATGTATTGATGATATTTTCTCTTTCCCTCTCCCACGCCAATTATACGGTTCTTCATTTAGGTAATGGAACAAAAATACTTATTTTTACCGATTAAATATATCAAGAAATATTGAATATGACAACGGACCGTGAAATTAAACCAATCGCCATACCGGGCATACATGAAAAGTTTATTGATTACTTGATGCAAGGGCTGTCTGATAAAGACCTTAAAATTATTGATATCGGGGCGGGGCATGGGTACACGGTCAAAAAGCTTCATGAAAAGGGATATGATGTTGCGGCAGCAGACCTTTTTCCAGAAAATTTTTATTATGATCCAGTAGAATGTAAAAAGGCCGATGTGACCCGGGAACTTCCATTTGATGATGAATCTTTTGACGTGGTGATTGCCGTGGAGGTAATGGAACATGTTCATGATCATCAATTGTTTTTTCGTGAAGTGTACCGAATTCTGAAACCCGGGGGACAGTTTTTTTATACCACCCCCAATATTTTATCTTTAAAATCGCGTGTCCGTTTTTTGCTCTCGGGTTTCTATTATTCTTTTAAACCCTTGAAACATGAAATAAGTGATGGCCTGCAGCATGTATCCTCCCTCACGGTGGATCAATACAAAAATTTGGCGGTACGGGCCCATTTTTTTAATGACATGGAAGTACGGGTTGACAAGAAACAATCTACATCTAACGCTTTATTGTTCTTGGCCCCTTTCATATGGCTTTATTGTAAGCTTAAAAAGATTGAATACAAATTGCATAATCAAACAAGGCTCTTAACGGGGCGTGTGATTTTTATCAAAGTACAAAAATAATGTATGGAGAAACAGCTCATGGCTTCAATAAAATTATCGGTTACGATCATTACCTATAACGAAGAAAAGAACATTGAACGCTGCTTGCAATCAGTGTTAGAGGTAGCAGACGATATCGTGGTGGTGGATTCTTTTTCAACCGACAAAACCGAAGAAATCTGCTCCCGCTACCCTGTCCGTTTCATCCAGCATGCCTTCGAAGGCCATATCGAGCAAAAAAATTGGGCCATCAGTCAAGCAAAGTATCCCCACGTGCTTTCACTTGATGCAGACGAGGCTTTATCTGAGGTATTAAAACAATCAATTATAACCGTGAAACATGATTGGCAAGCCGATGGCTATACCATGGACCGGTTGACCAATTATTGCGGGAAATGGATTAAACATTGTGGTTGGTACCCCGATACGAAGCTTCGCCTGGTAGATAGCCGCAAGGGCAGTTGGGGCGGTATGAACCCCCATGATAAGTACCTCATGGAAAAAGGGGCGGCTATTTGGCACCTGGAGGGTGACTTGTTGCACTATTCCTATTACACGATCGCCCAGCACGTGGATCAAATCCAAAAATTTACAACCATCAACGCGCGGATGAAGCATCAGAAAAATAAGCATATACCCGTGGGTATGGTGATCCTTCGCTTTTTTCATGCGTTTATCAAAAAATATTTTTTCAAATTGGGGTTCCTAGATGGATATTATGGCTACGTGATTAGTGTATTGTCGGCCTATACTACCTTTGTTAAAGACATAAAGCTACGGGAATTGAACAAGAAGGGCAAAGGAAATAAGGCCGTCTAAAAAAGCAAATCATTTATCTCAATCCCCCATGCGCATTTAAAATGCCCTTCCGGGCATTCTTTTTTCCCGTGTATGCCGCAAGGCCTGCAAGCCAGTTTTTCCCGTGTTTCCACGATCCTGGTCTGATCCGATAAAGGCGTGTACCCGAAACTTGGAACGGTAGAACAAAATATCACGGTAACCGGGGCGTCCATGGCCGAGGCGATATGGGCGGGTGCCGAGTCGTTGGTGTAGTTCATCATGGCTTTTTCCATCAAGGCCGCTGTTTCAAGCAGGTTTAGCCGGCCGCAAAGGTTTTCTATGCCAGGGTTCACACTTTTTTTCATGATGTTTTCAGCCAACGCCTTGTCATTAGTCCCCCCTACCAAGAAGGCCTTGTATTTTTTATCAAGCTGGTCAAGGAACCCTACCCATTTTTTTACTGGAAATTGCTTGGTGGGCCATACCGAGGCCGGGGCGATGCAAACGTAGGGCTTATCTTGGTACACGGCTACTTTATCGCGAAGAGGTGGCGCCGGGTACAAGCGGGGCCTGGCTGCCCCCGGGCCTGTTATTTTTTCAATTAACCGGTGGTTCCTTTCTATCTCGTGAGAACCATCCCCGAAAGGGTGGAAATACCGTTCATGAAAAAGAAAGGATAGGGGGTTTTTTCGAAAACCAATAATTTTTTTTGCCCCAGAGAGGACTGCAATTAAACCCGTGGACAAAAAACGCTGGACGTTGATCACATGATCGTACCTTTCTTTCCTTACTTGCTGTAATAATTTTATGAGGTTCCGGGTTTTCCGGGTTTTCTTGTTCCAAATCCATAATTGATCGATGTAAGGGTGATCCTGGAAAAGATCCTCGTTTCCTTTCCGGATCATGTAATCGATGCGGGCATTTGGCCATTTTTCATGCATTTTTTCCAACAGGGAGGTGGCCAGGATAGCGTCCCCGATAAAAGCGGTCTGGATAACGAGAATTTTTTGCATGTGGCAAAATTACGAAATAAAAGACCAAATTTTTGGTATTGTATAGTCCAGGGGTTTGTAATAATTTTGCCCCCGAAACATAACCGAATATTAACATGAAGGGGATAGATGATGAATAGTTTAAAGATTTTTTTATTTTGTGCTTTTATGCTTGTCAGTCTTTTATGTAATGGCCAAATAGCCGGGATTTCGGCTTCTAAATTATGTGCTTTTAATACGGAACCGGTTCCAAGTGGCGAGATTGAATTTGAACCCGGGTATGCATTTTCGCGGGTAAGCAACATGATGCCTGATGATAATTATTTTATGCCCCGGGTAGGGCGTGGCGATAGCCTGGAACATGAATCAGAGTTTGGCTTCCGCTTTACTTATGGTTTGGCCCATAAATTGGAAACGGGCATATACGTTCCCAATGATTTATCGGGTCTCTTCATGGGTGTTAAATATAAATGGTTGGAATGGGATAATTTTTCCCTTGGCTTATTCGGGGGCGGAAAAATTGGGGACAGTGCCCCGGCTGGTGATATTCCTTGTTACGCGGATGGCCCGGTAATGGGAGGCGGGTTCTCGCAAACCTACGCGTTTTCTGAAAAAATGAGCTTGGATTTTTCTCAGCAAATAGAGTTTCCTCTTGGTGAAAACAAGGAAAATTATCAAAAAGGCCTTTTTATATCGGCAGACGGTGGCTATTATTTGTTTCCTGGCCTGTTGTTTATCCTTGGTAGCCATTTTGAATGGAAAGATTTTCAGCAAAAGGAAAACTCGGTGCTTTTTGCCTTGAACCCCGGGATTTCTGTCGAAACCGCCGAGCAGTTTTTAATCGTGCTGGGCTTGCCTTATTCTATTTATGGGAAAGCTGAAAATAGTTTTCACGGGGCCACCTTCGGGTTGACGATCTTGCTGGATTAAGCCTGTATGGGTATACAATTAATTTACTTATCGCTTACCAAGCATTAAGTTTTGTAATGCATTCTTTTTTATCGCTATAGTGGATCCTCTCACCTGATTTATGTATACAGTAGGCAGCGGGCATTATACTTCTGTCCAGTTTTCCCCTTTTTTTATCCGGCTTATTTGCATTTCAGAAACCCCGAACTCCCTGGCTAAAATGGCACCGGGAATACCCATGTTCAACTGGTGTTTTATGATGCGTACATCCATTTCCTTTAGTTTCGCGCCCCCTTTAGTGTTGGGTGGTTTAACGTAGCTATTGCCCAGGAACTGTTCCCAATTTTGCCATTCTTCATAAGTTAAATCCGGCCTGGCCGGGAGATTGGAGGGTCTGTTTTTCCAGTCCCTGTAATCTTTGCAGTTTCTTATGCCGGCCAGCCTGACGATACGGGCTGCATCACGGTATGTTAGAAAGGGTTTTTTCCTGTTTTGTGCCGGGTGGCCAAGAAAATCCCTCCATCCTTTCCAGGAGCCCCTCCGTTTGAAATATTCATCCGGTAAGCGTGGAAAATTCCGGGGCAGGTATTTCCCGTCCCGCTTATACTGCTCGAACTTGCGGGCTGAAGTAACCCCCTCGGGCACGAGTTTTTCTATGGCCCAATGTTTGGCCAGCGTGTATGACCACTTGATTACTGCATCGTAATCGGCAATTTGTATGTTGTTCATCTCGGGTTGCTTTTATCGTGAAACCCCGCCCTGGATCCCCGGCAATACATGATTTACAAAATGTTAATTTTACTTTAAATTATCAATAAACTCACGAGTGTTAAACCAAATGAAGAAATATACCTCATGTTTTTTCACGATAACAAAGATTATAAAAAAAATGTAAATATTTTAAGCAGAAGGAAAAATATTTTATTTTATCTTGTTTATACTTTGTTTATCAGGTATTTATTTTTTCAATTTTTCATGGGGATCAAGACTGGGATACTTTTTTTTCTTACTTTTGGCTATTTAAAATTAAGCACGTGGCCAACGAGGGTTTCATGAAATGCAGGAAAAACTGTGGGGCTTGTTGCATTATTCCTTCTATATCTTCACCAATCCCCGGCATGCCCGTTGGAAAGCCAACGGGGGTAAGATGTATTCACCTCACGCAAGATTACCGGTGTAACATTTTTCACGATCCTGGCCGTCCAGCAGTTTGTGCCAATTTTATGGCCGAGTGGGCCGTGTGCGGGAATAACCGGGAAGAGGCCATCCAAAACCTGGCCTTTTTATCTGGTATGTTTCCAAATAAAAATTGTTAAATTTACGCCGCGAAAAAAGTACTAATCTAAACCTATTAGCATGGCATGCAAAGACAAAATTGAAGAATTGCAAAAGCGGAAAGAAAAAATACACATGGGCGGGGGCGAAAAAGCTATTGCCAAGCAAGCTTCACTTGGAAAAATGACCGCCCGTGAACGGATTGTTGCCTTGTTGGACGATGGTTCTTTTCACGAATATGATATGTTTGCTGAACATGAGGCACGTGATTTTGGCATGGAAAAAAAAGTGTTGCACGGGGATGGCGTGGTAACCGGCACCGGCACCGTTAACGGCCGGCCGGTTTCTATTTTCGCGCAGGATTTTACGGTAGCAGGTGGTTCGCTTGGTTACCGGCACGCGCAAAAAATTACCAAGATCATGGATCATGCCCTCAAGATGAAAATGCCCCTGATCGGGATAAACGATAGCGGGGGGGCGCGTATACAAGAAGGGGTAAATTCACTCGCGGGATATGGCGAAATCTTTTTTCGTAACACCCTTTCTTCTGGCGTTATACCTCAAATATCGGTCATCCTGGGGCCATGTGCCGGGGGTGCCGTGTATTCGCCGGCCTTAACCGATTTCGTGTTCGTGGTAGAAAATATTTCCAAGATGTTTATTACCGGCCCAGAGGTTATAAAAACCGTGTTGGGCGAGGAAATATCCATGGAAGAACTGGGCGGGGCAAAAGTGCATAGCGAAATTACCGGAAATGCCCATTTCTTCTCGAGAAGTGAGAACGAATGCTTTGACCAGATCAAGGAATTGTTGTCATACGTGCCTTGGAACAACAAGGAAAAAGCAGAAAAACTGGCCCCCAAGCCCCCGGTCAACGAGTGCCAGGTTAGCCATATAGTGCCTGATAACCCCAAGGAACCCTATGACGTGCGCGATGTGATAAAACATATCGTGGACGGTTCTGACTTTTTTGAAGTGCAAAGTGGTTTCGCGCAAAACGTGGTGGTAGGTTTTGGCCGCATGGGCGGGCAAACCGTAGGTTTCGTGTGTAACCAGCCCATGATCCTGGCCGGTGTGCTCGACGTGGACAGTGCCGATAAGGCTGCCCGCTTTATCCGCTATTGCGATGCTTTTAATGTTCCCATTGTCACTCTGGTCGATTTACCTGGTTACTTGCCTGGCATCGATCAAGAACACCGTGGGGTGATACGGCACGGGGCAAAAATATTGTATGCTTATAGCGAGGCTACTGTTCCTAAAATTACGGTTATCTTGCGAAAAGCCTATGGCGGAGGATATATAGCCATGGGTTCAAGGCACTTGCGTTCTGATTTCGTGTTTGCCTGGCCCGGGGCAGAAATTGCCGTGATGGGACCCGAAGGGGCGGCCAACATTATTTTCCGCAAAGAAATAGCCAATTCTGACGATCCGGATAAAACAAGGCAAGAAAAAGTGGAAGAATACAAGGAAAAATTTGCCAACCCCTATGTTGCCGCGGCAAAAGGGTATATCGACTCGGTTATCGAACCCATTGAAACACGGAAATTCGTGCTGCACGCGATCGAGGTATCCGTGAACAAATCGGCCCCGATTCCTGGCAAGAAACACGGTGTACCACCTTTTTAAAAGCTTGAGGAACCATGAAAAAGGAATTAAAAGAATTAAATGTTTTAGGAACGGTTTATAAAACCTATATCCCGGAACATGTAGCCAATAAAAATCGTTGGGAGCTGCCCGACATGACCAAGGTAAAAGCCGTGATTCCTGGTACGGTGCTTGAAATACTCGTGAAAGAGGGGCAAGAAATTACTAACAAGCAAAACTTGTTGTCACTCGATGCCATGAAAATGGCTAACTTGATAAAAGCCACCAAACGCGGGAAAGTGAAAAAAATTCACGTGAAGGCCGGGGATCGGGTCACTAAAGATCAATTACTGGTTGAGATCGAGTAAATGGCAGGTTGGCCCATCGTAAAACATCTTGTTTAACTGTTTTGGGTTGAATGTATTATATAACATTCAACCCAAAACAGTTTTTTTTGGTAAAAAACCCAAATTTTTAGCCTCAGCAACGGATACTATTTACTAACCATTTCCCACTTGTCCGTCCTGAACGGGATGGCCGGTAAGCCTTCTGAATTGTAAAGACTGGCCTGGTCCGGGTTATTGGCCCAGGCGTAACGCACGGCTTCTATCTTATTTACCTTGTCCGTGTACACTTCCACGGTGTTTTCATCAATAATTTTGGCTTTCGCGAAATGAAATTTTTTGTCGGCGCCGGCCACTGAAAACCCCATAAGGTACCTGTACTTGTTATGATTGCTAAGGCCATTGGCCACGTGATTGAAATGGATTGTGGCCGTGTTGCCGTCTACCTCCATGGATTCGTACATGGGGCCGGAAGCCACCACGTCCATGTTATAGGCAATTTTATAAGCATCCAGGGCAAGCCGGCGGCCCACTTCTTGCTTGTTGGTGGGGTGAATGTCATCTGCCTCGCCAATATCTATGGCCAAGGCCATTCCCGTGTTGGGCACGGCCAAGGCCAGGGCCTGGGATTCACGTAATATAGGCCATGGGTCTTCTTTCGGTGTATTGTCGGGGGCTAAAAAATTGGCTAGTTGTACGTACAAGAAAGGAAAATCCCCTTGATCCCATTTTTCCCGCCAATCACGGATCATCAAGGGAAATAAATCCCTGTATTGGTATGCCCTTAGCATGTTATCGGCGTTGGATTCGCCCTGGTACCAGGTAGCCCCTTGTAAGGTGTAGGGTATAATAGGGGCGATCATGCCATTGTACAAGCTCGAAACCAGGCCGTTTGGGTTCGTGGTGTTCATTATGTTCTCCGGGAACTCGGGGATGGAATCTAAGCCTAGCTTGTATTTCCAGTCGCCAACCAGGGAAATCCCGCTGTCGCCGGCAATGGCTTTTAACTGGTAAGGCATGGCCGTGATTCCACCATCGCCCCGGTAATCCTCTATCCGGATGGTGATTACATTTTGGCCTTCGCGTAAAATATCCTTGGGCACGGTGTATTTTCTGAATTTTGAATATTGGTTAATGGTTTCACCTACCTCTTTGCCGTTCACGTAAGTGTTATCGGTGTCATCAATAGGCCCCAGGCTAAGGGTGAGGTCTTGTTTCAATGCACCAGCGGGCAGCAAAATGGTTTTGCGTATCCATACCACGCCGTCGAGCCCTTCCAGGCCTTGTTCTTCCCATTTGCCCGGCATGTTAAGCGTGCCCCAACCGGCATCGTCAACATTAAGGCCTGTCCAACTTGGTTCACCATTCTTCAAGCCCTTATCCGATTCCAGGATTTTTTTTCTCCATTCGTTCATGATACTATCGGATTTTGCCTGGATTTCTTCCAAATCGTAATTCATCAGGGTTTTTACCTCTTCTTCCATGAAAGGGATATTTTTCAATGACTGGATGCTTATCCAGGCTTCTACCTCCGTGCCGCCCCAACTCGCGTCGATAAGTCCAACCGGTACGTTTAATTTTTCATGAAGTGCCCTCCCGAAAAAATAACCGACCGCTGAGAAATCTTCCACGCTGGCCGGGCTGCACATTTCCCATTGGCCTTCTTCCATGTCGTCTACCGGGCTCACGGCTATTTTCCTGGGCACGGTCATGAAGCGGATGTTGGGATAATTCGCGCTGGCAATTTCTTTTTTCGCGTTATCTGCCCTTTTTACCGGCCATTCCATGTTCGATTGCCCGGAGCATAACCAAACTTCCCCTATCATCACGTTTTCAAAGGTGATGGTGTTTTTCCCTTTCACGGTTAAGGTATAGGGGCCTCCGGCTTCCATTTCCGGTAATGATACCAGCCAGTTGCCCATTTTATCGGCACGGGCAAAAACTTCCCGGTTATTCAGGCTTACACTCAGTTTTTCTTTTTTATCGGCCCATCCCCAGATATTTACGGGTTTATGGCGTTGTAGCACCATGTTGTCGCTAAATATCTTGGGCATACTTATTTCTGCTTGCACGGGGAAAGCTGCAACGAGAAAAAATATGGGCAAGGCTTTTTTTAAAATCCAGGTGATCATACTATTTGTTTTTGATTAAGAATTTAGATTAGCTGCTAACCTTTATGAATAAAAAAAAGTTAGCATTCAAATGTACAATTTTATTCTTATCTCGGCACCACCCTTATGCTTTTTATTGGTTTTTTAAGCTTTTAAGCTTTTTTCGAGTTGGAGAAGGTTTGGGTAATCAGGGAAAAAGGGTAAACAGTGTGACAGGGTGACAACGGTAAAATAGCACGGGCATTTTCTACCCTGTCTACTTTGTTTGTCACCTTGTTTTTTTGTCACATTGTCTACCTTGTCACCTTAGCCACTATATTTTTTTGGTACTAAAACCCGAACAGCCTGGGCAACCAAAGCGTGAGTCCGGGAAAATACGTGATCAATATTAAAACAAATATCATCGCCGCGTACATGGGCAGCAAAGGTTTGATCACCTTTTCTATGCCAATTTTGCTGATGCTGCACCCCACGAAGAGGACCGTGCCCACGGGCGGCGTGCACAAGCCGATGCAAAGGTTTAATACCATAACCATCCCAAAATGCACGGGATCAAGGCCCAGGCTCGTGGCCACGGGCAAGAAAATGGGCGTGAAAATTAACACCGCTGGGGTAAGATCCATGAAAACCCCCACGGCCAATAAAATAAGGTTAATGATAATCAAGATAACGAATTTATTGTCGCTTAAAGCGATAAGGCCTTCTGCCACCCCTTGCGGGATATTTTGGAAAGACATGACCCAGGAGAGCCCTATGGAACAACCTACCAACAATAGTACAATGCAAGATACCACCACCGAGCGGAGCAAGATGGAGGGCAAATCGCCCCATTTAATTTCCCTGTATATAAACGATAAAACGAGCGCGTATACCACGGCTATACCTGCTGCTTCAGTGGCAGTGAACACCCCGGCGATAATCCCGCCGATTACCACGAAAATCATGCCCAGGCTGGGGATGGCGTCTAAAAATTTTATCACGCCTTCTTTCAAGCTCACTCTCTCGGCCACGGGGTATTTTCTTTTTTTGGCAATCACGGCGGCCACGGCCATCAGGGCCAGGCCAGTAAGGATACCTGGCACGTAGCCCGCGATAAACAAGGCACCGATAGACAAACCGCCCGCTGCCAGTGAATAGACTATCAATACATTACTGGGCGGGATGGTAAGGCCTGTCGTGGCCGAGGTCACGTTCACGGCGGTGTTGTACGACTTATCATAGCCTTCCTGTTCCATCTTGGGGTTCATGAAACTCCCGATCGCGGAGGCAGAGGCCACGGCCGAGCCTGAAATGGCCCCGAAAAGCATGTTGGACAAAATGTTCACGAATGCCAGGCCACCGGGAAGCCTTCCCACCAACACTTTAGCAAATTCGATGAGGCGTAGGGCTATGCCCCCCCGGTTCATG